>DAIQPV010000044.1:0-14316 GCA_036787145.1 Rhodospirillales bacterium | reverse complement strand
GATAGAGGTAGATCACCGGGGTGATGTAGAGGGTCAGCAGCTGCGACACCAGCAGGCCGCCGACGACGCACAGGCCGAGCGGCTGGCGCAGTTCCGAGCCGGCGCCCACGCCGATGGCGATCGGCAGGGTACCGGCGATGGCCGCCACCGTGGTCATGGTGATCGGCCGGAAGCGGAGCAGGCAGGCCTCGCGGATGGCGGTCAGCGCCGGTATATCGCCGCCCTCGCGTCGGGCGATGGCGAAGTCGATCATCATGATCGCGTTCTTTTTGACGATGCCGATCAGCATGACGATGCCGATGATGCCGATCACGTTCAGGTCGTGGCGGAACAGCATCAACGTCAGCAGCGCTCCCAGCCCGGCCGAGGGCAGCCCGGAGAGGATGGTGAGCGGGTGGATGAAGCTCTCGTAAAGAACGCCCAGCAGGATATAGATGGTGATCAGGGCGGCGAGGATCAGCACGAGCTGGTTGCCGAGCGAGGCCTGGTAAACCTGGGCCGTGCCGGAAAAGCCGGTCAGGATCGTCGCCGGCAGGCCCAGCTCGCGCTCGGCCTGCTGGGCCTGGGCCACCGCCTCGCCCAGCGCTACCCCTGGCGGCAGGTTGAAGGCGATGGTCACCGACGGAAGCTGCCCCTCGTGCGAGATGCTGAGCGGAGCGGCTTGCAGCCGGATCCTCGCGATCGCATCCAGCGGCACCAGGGCGTCGCCCGCGCCGCGCACGTAAAGCCGGGAAAGCGCGGACGGATCCTGCTTGAACTCGCGGGCCGCCTCGAGGATCACCTGGTAGTCGTTCGAGGGCGTGTAGATGGTCGAGACCTGGCGGGACCCGAAGGCGCTGTAGAGCGTCGAGCGGACGTCCTCGACGCTGACGCCCAGCCGGGCGGCCGCGTCCCGGTCGATGTCGACCGCGGCCTCCCGGCTGCCGAGCTGCAGGTCGGTGCTCACGTCCTGAAACGCCGGCAGCCCGCGCAGCTTGGCTTCCAGCTTCGGCGCCCACTCGAACAGCTCTTGCTGATCGACCCCCTGAAGCGAGTACTGGTACTGCCCTTTCGCCGGCCGGCCGCCGATCTGGATGTTCTGAATCAACTGGATATAGGCATTGATGCCGGGCACCGCGGCCAGCTTGCGGCGGAGCTCCTGCTGGATCGCTTTGGCCGATGGCCGCTGGTCGCGCGGTGCAAGCTGGACGAAGATCCGCCCGTTGTTCATCGCCGAGGCGGATCCGGCGATGCCGATGATCGAATTGGCGAGCACCACGTACGGATTGGCCCGGACGACTTCGGCGACGAGCTTCTGGCGTTCCGCCATCGCCGCGAACGAGATGTCCTGCGGCGCTTCAGTGGCAATATAGAGCAGGCCGGTATCCTCATCGGGGAAAAACCCCTTCGGAACGGCCATGAACGCCCACACCGTGCCGGCGACGGTGGCAAGCGTGACCACCAGCATCAGCGGCCGTCGCGCCAGCACCCAGTCGAGTGTCCGGCGATAGAGGGCCAGCAGCCGGTCGAACGCGGCCTCGGTGACGCGATGGAAACGTCCCTGCGGCTCAGGGCTGTGGGCCCGCAACAGCCGCGCCGACAGCATCGGTGTCAGCGTCAGTGAGACGAAGCCAGAGATCAAAATGGCGAGGCTGATGGTGACGGCGAACTCATTGAACAGCCGGCCGACCACGCCCCCCATGAACAGCACCGGGATGAACACCGCGACCAGCGACAGCGTGATCGACAGGATGGTGAAGCCGATCTCGCGCGAGCCTTTCAGCGCCGCCTCGAACGGCCGCATCCCGTCCTCGATGTGACGGACGATGTTCTCCAGCATGACGATGGCGTCATCGACGACGAAGCCGACGGACAGCGTCAGCGCCAGCAGCGTCAGGTTGTTGATCGAGAAGCCGCACAGGTACATGCCGGCAAAAGTGCCGACCACCGAGATCGGCAGCGCCGCAGCCGGGATCAGCGTCGCCCGCAGGTTGCGCAGGAACAGGAAGATCACCAGGACCACCAGCGCCATCGTCAGCATCAGGGTGAATTGCACCTCCGCCACCGAGGCGCGGATCGACAGCGAGCGGTCGATCAGCACGTCGATGCCGATGGAGGGGGGCAACTGGGCGCGGAACGTGGGCAGCAGCGCCTTCACCGCGTCGGTCACCTGCACGGTGTTGGCATCCGGCTGGCGCTGGACGGCGAGGATGATCGAGCGGTGGCCGTTCAGCCAGCTCGCCACCTTGTCGTTCTCCACCGAGTCCTCGACGGTGGCGACGTCGGATAGCCGTACCGGCGCGCCGTTGCGCCAGGCGACGATCAGCGGCTTGTACAGCTCGGCGCGCGCCAGCGGCCCCGACGCGTCGAGGACGAAGCTCTGCGTCGGTCCGTCGAGGGTCCCCAGCGGGCTGTTGGAATTGGCCCGGGCCAGCGCTTCGCGGACCTCGTTAACGGCGATTCCTTTCGCCGCCAGCGCGTCGGGATTGAAGCGGACGCGGACGGCGAACTTCTGCGATCCCCAGATCGACACCTGCGCCACCCCGGACAGGATCGACAGGCGTGGCGCGAGGTAGGTGTCGGCATAGTCGTTCACCTGCCACAGCGGCAGCGTCGCCGACGACAGCGCCAACAGGATCACCGGCTGATCGGCGGGGTTGACCTTGCGGAAGCTGGGCGGATCAACGATCTCGTTCGGCAGCCGGCGGGCGGCCACCGACAGCGCCGACTGCACATCCAGCGCGGCGCCGTCGATGGCGCGATCCAGATCGAACTGCAGGGTGATCGAGGTGGTGCCCTGGCCGCTGGTCGAGGTGATCGAGGTGATGCCGGAGATGGTCGAGAATTGCCGCTCCAGCACCGTTGCGACCGAGGCGGCCATCGTCTCCGGGCTGGCACCGGGCAGGGTCGCCGTCACCTGGATGGTGGGGAAGTCCACCGACGGCAGGGCGGCTACCGGCAGCGTCCGGTAGCCGAAAACCCCGAGGATCAGCGTCGCCAGCATCAGCAGCGTCGTCATCACCGGCCGGCGGATGCACAGCTCGGGGAGGCCCACCGCTTTAAGCGCCTCCGTCGCGGGCCGACGTCCTGGCCGGTGCGTCCTCGACGCTGACCGGAGAACCCGGCGCCAGGCGCAGCTGGTTGTCGGTGACCACCCGGTCGCCCTTGGCGAGGCCCTGGGTCACGAAGCTGGTTCCATCGACGCTGCGGGCGATGGTGACCGGCCGCGCTTCCACCGTCCGCTCCGGGCCGACGACGAACACGAACGTTCCGGCCTGGCCGATCTGGACCGCGGCCTGCGGCACCGCCAGCACATCGGCAACCGTCTCGACCAGCAGCGAGACATCGACGAACTGCCCCGGCCACAGCGCCTCGTCGCGGTTCGCCAGCGTCGCCTTCAGGGTAATGGTGCCGGTCGCCTGATCGACCGCGTTGTCGATGAAGCTGAGCGCACCCTCGGTGGTCACCGGCTTGGTGCCGCGGACGGTGACGCTCACCGATAGCGGCTGTCTGGCCTGGGCGGCGCGGATCGCGGCAAGCTCGGTCTGCGGCACGGCGAAGCTGACCGAAATCGGCCGGGTCTGGTTGATCGTCACCAGCGCCGAGTCGTTCGCCTTGACGTTCGAGCCCAGCTTGAACTGCTGCGCGCCGGTGCGTCCCTCGATCGGCGCGCGCACCACCGTGTAGTCGAGCAGCGTGCGCAGGTTGCGGATTTGCGCCTCGTTGGCCGCCACCGCCGCCTTCAGCGCCTCGTGCGCCGCCCGCGCCGTATCCAGCGTCGCTTTTGCCGCGAAGCCGCGCTCGGCCAGCGCCTCGTTGCGCGACAGGATGCGTTCGGCGTCGGCGAGCTGCGCCTGATCGTGCAGCAGGTTGGCCTCCGCCTGCGCCAGCTGGGCGCGGGCGACGCGATCGTCGAGGCGAAACAGCTCCTGGCCGGCCTTGACGAAATCGCCCTCGGTGAAGCCGACGCCGACGATCAGGCCATCGATGCGCGATTTCACCGTCACCGTCGCCAGCGGCTCGACCGTGCCGATCACGTCGACGCGCACCGGCATCGCCCGGGTTTCGGCAACGGCGGTGCGCACCGGAACCGGCCGTGCGGCGCTTTCCGAGGCGGCGGCGCCGGCGCCTGGGTCTTTGGCCCGCTCGTGGAACACGGCATACCAGCCGCCAACGCCCAGCAGCGCCACGCAGCAGACGGCAGCGACCAGCCGCCACGGGCCGCGGCGGCGCGATCGGACGCTCGCCGCTCGCTCCGGCGGCGCATCAAACCCCACAGGTTTCAGGCCATCCACTCAGCGGATTCCGACGCCAGTTTTCAATGCCGATGGGCCGCTCGCGCGGCGATCGGCGCGCATCGCCGCGAACGTTCAGCGACGAGCATACTCCCGAAACGTGGTCGGCGGCGAGACTTCCCACAAGGGCCGAAGGGACAAGCCCGCGTGAGCCGGCCGGGAGGGCACCGTCCGTAATCCGCTGGATGAGGTGACGAATGCCGTGACAAAGTTTATTATAAACCAGTCAATAGACCAGAACATATGATGCAAATGAAAGAGATCGGCGCATTTGAGGCCAAGACCAGACTCGGCCAGTTGCTCGACCGGGTCGAGGCCGGCGAGGAAATCGTCATCACCCGCCGCGGCAAGGTCGTCGCGCGCTTGGTGCCGCCCGGTCCGGCCTTCGACCGCGAGCGAGGCCGCGAGGCTGCCCGGCGCATCCGCGAGATGCGCAAGGGCGTCACGCTCGGGGGTCTGCGGATCAAGGACCTGGTTAGCGAAGGCCGCTTATGAGCCGGAGACCAAAGGCCATAGGTGTCCTCACATGATGACCGAGTCTAAGCCGAAGCGATTCGTGGTTGATGACCAGAAACTGCCGACCGATTTCCCTACCCATAAGCATGCACCTGAATTCTGGGAAGCACTGAGCCGTACGGTCGCCACGTTTGGGTTTCTAGAAGAGGTGCTAGGAAAGGCCATTTTCGCATTCACGGCTACCCGGCACATATCTTCCGAAGAGTCAGAAGAAGAGTTCAAGAAATGGCTGCCCACCCTGGAGAGGGCATTGACTGACCCCCTTAGTAGCCTCATCGATTCCTACGTCAGGGCGGTTCAAGCTAATACGGGCGCAACGATCACCAATCTCGATGACTTGGTGGATAATCTCCGCAAAGCGTCGACCATCCGGAATGTCCTGTGCCACGGTTCATGGAGGGCGCCCGATGAACGGGGGCGTTCTCTTCCTTTGTTTGTCAATAGAAAGAAGGAGCAGTTTCAAACGCTCATCGATGTTGCATTCTTAAGACAGGTACAGAAGCACGTGACTGAGCTAGTTTGTGCCGTCATGAATAGCGTGACGCACGTGGGCTGGCAGTTCCCAGGATCGAGTGGACCAGGACTCCCAATATGGCAGCGTCCGCACGGGGAGTGATCACACCCCGCGTAGCCCGGGTAACTTTGTAGGGCGGATTCGAAGCGAAGCGCAATCCGCCGCATGCGTGCCGGTTCTACGCATCCGGCAGGTCACGCTGCGCTTTAGACCTGCCCTACTTCGGTCTCAATGCGCAGTACAACGGACGTGGACGCGACCTACCTCAAAACGGTCGCTCCTGGTAAACCGCCCCCCCCTCAATACAAATGTTGGCCGCCGGTGACCCAGAGTTCGCTGCCGGTGACGTAGCCGGAGTCCGGGGAGCAGAGGTAGAAGATGGCGTTGGCGACGTCGGCCGGCGAGCCCATGCGTTCCAGCGGGATGCGCGGGATCAGCACCTCGTATTCCGGCTGGATCATCGCCGTCTCGATCTCGCCCGGAGCCACGGCGTTGACCCGGATGTCCAGCGCCGCGCACTCGTGCGCCAGTTCGCGGGTCAGCGCCGACAGCGCCGCCTTGGAGATGGAATAGGCCGAGCCGGCGAACGGGTGGACGGCGTGGCCGGCGATCGAGGTGACGTTGACCACGGCGCCGCGGCCGCGATGCAGTGCCGCCGCGAGCCCGCGCACCAGCCGCAGCGGCGCGAAAAAATTGATCTCGAAGACGTCGTGCCAGGCGTCGAGGTCGCCGTTCAGACAGCCCAGTCGCTCTTTGTAGGGGGTTTTCGGCGACATCCCGGCGTTGTTGACCAGGGCGTGCAGCGGCTGGCCTTCGAGCACCCGGTTCACCTCGCCGACAAAGTGCGCGATGCTGGCGGCATCGCCCAGGTCGGTGGGGATGTGGCAGGTCCACAGCGGATCGCGCAGGCATTCGGCGGGAACATCGTCGCGCGAGCAGGTCAGGATGCGCCAGCCCCGCTCCAGGAACACCTTCGCGGTGGCATGGCCGATGCCGCGGCTGGCGCCCGTCACCACCACCGTTCGCCGCTCGTCGGCGGTGTTCATGCGATGGCCCCGGCGAGGGGCCGCGCAAGCCGATCGGGTCTCATCCGGGCGGCCGCGCTCAGTGCGCCAGCAGCAGCGGCAGCTTCGCCTTCTCCAGCATGTGCCGGGTGACGCCGCCCAGGATCATCTCGCGCAGGCGGCTGTGCGAATAGCCGCCCATCACCAGCAGGTCAGCGCCGTCGGCAGCGGCCAGCAGGGCCTCCGCAACACCGGGCGTGGGCTTCACCACACGGGGGCGGGCCGCAATGCCATGCCACGCGAGGTAGTCCGCGACGCCTCCCAGGTCGTCGGTGTCGTCTTCGGAGTCGCGCGCCATGACCACCGTGAGATCCTCGGCCCGGGCAAGAAACGGCAGCGCCGCCGCCACCACCCGCGACGCCTGGGCGCTTCCGTCCCAGGCGACGACCACCCGCGACGCCCCGAGGGTGTCACCCTGTTGTGCCGCCACCAGCACCGGACGCCCGGTCTCGAACAGCGCGGTGGTGAAGGTGGTGGGAGCGCCGACCGCGCTCGTCTCCTCCGGCCGGGCGACGACGATCAGATCGGCGAGCCGCCCGGCCCGGGTGATCGCAGTGTCATCCCGCGCCGCCACGTCCAGCCACTCGGCCGAGGCAGCGGCAGCGCCGGCATCCGGGGCCGGGGGTGACGAGACCGCCGGCAGTCCGGCCTCCTGCAGCAGCGCCTGATAGGTCTTGCGGGCGGCAGCGGAACGGGCAGTACTCTCCCGTTCCGTCAGCTCGACCAGCTCCTGAACCAGCGCCGCCGACATCCCCTCGCCGACGAAGGGCAACGCATCTGCAGGCGGGATTCGCACGTGCACGGCGGCGACGTGGGCATCGAACATGCGGGCAACACTGAACGCCGCGCTCAGCGTGGCGCGATCGTGCTCCGAGCCGTCCATCGGCACCAGAATTTTGCGAATGCTCATCGTCGTTCTCCCCGACCTCGCTGGCCGATCATGCGCGTCGCCGGCAGTCATGCAAAGGCCCTAGTCACTCTCCGGGATTTCGAGCCCGAGAATGACCGCCGCCGCGCCAAGGGTGTTCGACCCCGCTCCGGAGGAATCGAGCCGCAGCCAGTCGATCGGCCCCAGATCAAACGAAAGCTGGAGCCGCACCACCTCGGGCGTCGCATCGGACACATTGTGGACGCGGCTGCTGACCCTTTGTTCCAGCAGCGGCGGCGCCGCATCGAGCCACAGTCCCTGAAACGGGACACCGGCATCGGCGGCAAGGGAGGCGATCGCCTGCCGCTCCTCCGCACGGGCGAAGACGGCATCGGCGATCACCGTCTGCCCGGCCGCCAGTGCCGCCCGCGCTTCGGCATAGATGGCCTCATAGGTGCGCCGGCTGGCCGCCTCGCTGTAATCGCGCGGAGCCAGCCGCGTTTCCGGATCGACGCCCGCCAGCCGCTTGCGGGTGGTATCGGTGCGGACCACCCGCGCCCCTGGCGGCGGCAGGAAGAAGGGCGCCAGCTCTCGTGCCAGCCGCGACTTGCCGGAACCCGACAGTCCGCCGACGGCGACCAGGCGCGGTGGCCGGGGTTGCAGGAAGCGCAGCGAAAGGTCGAGATAGCGGGAGGCCGCCGCGGCCAGGGCCCTCGCCTGCTCCGGGTTCGAATGCGTCTTCGCCGCCGCCGCATCGATGTGGCTGCGGATCGAAGCCCGGATCGACAGGAACAGAGGCAGCGCGGCGAGCCCGCCCGGATCTCCGGTCACGTCGAGATAGCGATTGAGAAGAATGCTGCCGAGCCTGCCCAGGTCGCGAAACTGCAGGTCCATCACCACGAAGGCAAGATCGTAAAGGACGTCGATCTCGGCCAGGGCGGGGTCGAACTCGATGGCATCGAACAGCACCGCGCGGCCGTCGCGGGCAATGATGTTGCGCAGGTGAAGGTCGCCGTGGCAATGCCGGACGAAGCCTTCGTCCCGGCGCCGATCGAGCAGCGGCGCCACCGCCGCCAAGGCCTGTCGCGACGCGGCGCCGACCGCTTCCACCTGATCGCGCGCCAGGACCGACGGATCGGACTCGGCGAACGAGCGATCGTTGCTGTCGAGAATCCGGGCCATTGCAGCGGCCCCTCCCCCCGTCGGCCGCCGTTCGGCCTCGGCATGGAAGCGGGCGATACTGTCCGCCAGGTTCTCGACGGCAAAGCGGTCGAGGCGGCCGGCGTCGGCGAGACGGTCGAACACCGCATCCTCTGGGAATCGCTGCATCTCGATCAGCCAGTCCACCGGCTCGCCGTCGCCGCCAACGGCGAAACTCCCGTCCGGCTGCCGGATCACGGGCAGGACCCGGCCGTAGAGATCCGCCGCCGTGCGCCGGTTGATCGCCAGCTCGGCTTCGCAGAACCGGCGACGAAGATGGGCCGTGCCGTAATCGAGGTAGGGGTAGCGGACCGCCCGCTTCAGCTTGTAGGCCTTCTCTCCGGCGAGGAAGATGACCGAGGCATGGGTTTCGCGCCGCTCGACGGCGCGGACGCCCGGCCCCCAGGTTTCGGCGCGGGACAAGAACGCGATGACGGGGCTCTGGTCCTCAACGATCATTCGCTTCTTCCTGGCATCGGCCTTCCCCTGGCAATCCGGTCACTCGAACGCCGGCCGGCGCTCAGCGACGCCATACGGGTCCTCGTGGATGAGCACTTCCGCATCCGGAAACTCCCGCTCGATTTGTTTCATGACCGAATCCGCGATGAGGTGAGCGTCGATCAGCGTCAGATTCCCGTCCATTTCCAGGTGGAACTGGATGAAGGTTTGGGTGCCGGACGAGCGCGTGCGCAGGTCGTGAATGCTGATCACGGACGGATGCGCCAATGCAATCGTTCGAATGCGCTCCCGATCGTCCTCGGCAAGCTCGCGGTCCATCAGCAGATTGAAGCTGCCGTGGAAAATGCCCCAGGCACTCCACAGGATGTAGAGGGCAACGAGCCCGGCGAACAGCGGATCGGCCAGGTGCCAGCCCAGCCTGCTCGAGACGATGATCGCCAGGATCACGCCGAGGTTGACCATCAGGTCGGACGTGTAGTGCAGCGCGTCGGCACCGACCGCAACGGACGCGGTCTCCCGGATCACCCACCGCTGGTAGACGACCAGGCCGAAGGTCACGACGATCGACAGGATCATCACCGCGACGCCGATCATCTCATTGGCGACAGGGACCGGGCGCATCAGCCGATCGACCGCCTGAACCAGCACGAAGACCGCCGAACCGGCGACAAAAGCCGCCTGGCCGAGGCCGGCGAGCGGCTCGGCCTTGCCGTGCCCGAAGCGATGCTCCCGGTCGGCGGGCGTGCCGGCGTGGCGGATGGCCACCAGATTGACCAGCGAGGCGGCAAAATCCAGCAGCGAGTCGACCAGGGTGGACAGCAGGCTGACCGAGTTCGTCGCGACGTAGGCACCGGCCTTGGCGGCGATCAGGCCGATGGCGACGCCGACCGAGGCGCGCGCCGCCCACATCTTCAGCCGCTGCGTCCGCGCCAGCGGCCCGGCCGGGTCACCCGCGGCGTCGGCGGCCGCGTCGTTCACGGGTAAAGTTCCCCGGTGGTCCAGCCGTTGTCGGCGCGCACGAAGACAAAGCGCATGTGCAACCGGAAGGGGCGGTCTTCCCAGAACTCGATGCGGCCCGGGACCACCCGGTAGCCGGACCAGTGGGAGGGCCGCGGAACCGGACCAAGAGCGAAGCGGGCGGTGTATCTGCCGACGCGCGCTTCGAGTTCGAAGCGGCCGGCCAGCGGTTGCGACTGCTTCGAGGCCCAGGCACCGAGCTGGCTGATCCGGGCCCTGGTGGCGAAGTAGGCGTCGGCCTCGGCGTCGGTTACCCGCTCCACCGGCCCCTCGATCCGCACCTGCCGGCGCAGCGATTTCCAGTGAAAGCACAGCGCCGCCTGTGGTCGCGCGTCGAGTTCAGCCGCCTTCCGGCTGCCGAGGTTGGTATAAAAGGAGAAGCCGCGCTCATCCACCCCCTTGAGCAGAACCATCCGGGCGGACGGCGCCCCGTCCGGCCCGACGGTGGCCAGCGTCATCGCGTTCGGATCGTTCGGCTCACTCTGGCCGGCCTCGGCCAGCCAGGCTTGGAACAGGGCGAGCGGGTCGGTGTCGCGGTCGATATGCATCTCTTGCCGCCGAGAAGGGGACCAGCACCTGCGCGGGTCGCCGAAATCTAGCAGCTTAACTGAAGCTTGGCCCCGGCCATTTACGAAGGACGAGGCTGGCGCGGCCTTTCGTCGCGCGCCACCTCGGACATCGCCGCAGGATGCTGGGCGCCGTACCCCGACTCAGAACAGGCGGCCGCCATTGGGAACAGCGTGGTCGGGCGTGATCAGGACGACCTCGCCCTCGGCGTCCGGAAAGCCGAGCACGAGGACGTCCGAGGTAACCTTGCCGATCTGGCGGGGCGGAAAATTGACGACGGCGGCCACCTGCCGCCCGACCAGGTCGTCCGGCACGTAGTGGCGGGTGATTTGCGCCGAGCTTTTCTTTTCGCCCAGGTCGGGCCCGAAATCGATCCACAGCGTCAGTGCCGGCCGGCGCGCCGAAGCATTCGGTTCGGCGCGGACGATGGTGCCGACCCGGATATCGACGCGGTGGAAGTCGGCGATGCCGATGGTCTCGCTGATGGCAGCCATCCCGGCAAAAAGCCGCAAAAAAAAGGCCGCCCAAACGGACGGCCGTAAGCTCAGGTCGATCGAAGCGGAGGCTTCAGGCGGCCGGCTGCTTCATCTTCAACGCCACGTCCTTCAGTTCGTCGAGGCTGGCGGAGATGCGGGAATTGATGGTGCTGGTGGCTTCCTGGTTGGATTTGGTCACCATCTCGGCGAGGTCGCGCATGTTGCCCAGCGCACGCTCGAAGGCATCCTTGGTCAGCTCAGCCTGCTTCGCTGCGACGTCCGCGGGGGAGCCGGCCTTCGACAGGGCATCGACGGCCTTGGAGGCCTCGTTCATCGTCTCCTGCAGGATCTCGGCCTGCCGCTTTACGACCGACTGCAGCCCTTCGATGGCCGTGCGGTTCGCACTCGTCAGCGCTTCCAGGTTCTTCTTCTGGCTGGCGACGACGGCGTCCACGTCAACGCCCGGGAGCTTGTACTGCTTCAGCATGTTGGAAAGCTCGCCGACCATCTTGGTCGGATCGAAGTCCTTCATCAGCTTGCTGACGTCGAAGAAAGATTCGGGTCCAGTTGCCATTTTGAAACTCCTTGCCTCGCCGCCGGGCGGCGACGCACATGCATCCATTGACGGGAGGGAGTATTCCCCACCGGAAGGCCCTCGTCAACACTTTTTGTGCAGTGCACAAAAACCTGATGAGAAATGTGGGTATAGGCGTCTAGCCCACTGCGCAAACTCAATTTTACAACCTGGAAGCGAGATCTTCAGGGTCATCGCCCCTAAAATACCCGCGATAATTGGTATAGCCGAAAGCGAAATGCCGGGTTACCGCCGCTGCGATGCCGAATCGCTTCAGGCAGCCGGCGGTGCCGTCAGCTCGGATGATGCGCTGCGGCGAAACCGTCGGGAAAGGCGGGCAGCAGCCGGTCGGCGCGGCGAAGCGCCTTGTCCAGCGCCGCCATCGTCTGCGCCATGTCCGCAGTCTCGTCGTTGACCCAGACACGCAGCGCGTAGAGGTAGACCGCGCCGAGGACCTTGACACGAATCAGGCCGGGAACGCCGGTCATCGGCACGCCGGCCGTCTCGGCCATCCAGACGATCGAACGCGCCAGACGCGGCAGCAGGCTTGCCGCGGTGAGCGGATCGAATGGCAGCTCACGAAGAATCGTCACGATCGCCGCGCGCCGCCCCTGCAGGGCATCGAAGCGGCGCATGAACACCTCGAACAGCCGGTCTCTGGCCGTTTCCTCCGGATCGTCGGCCGGGCCATCGCGGAGCACAGCCTGATCCGTCGCCGCCAGCAGCCGGTGCAGCACCGCAGCCTTGTCCGGAAAAGCCCGGTAGCACTCGGCCAGCGACACCTCGGCCCGTCGCGCCACGTCCACCAGCGACAGCGCCTGCCAGCCACGCTCCCCGCTGATCGCCAGCGCCGCTTCGATCAGCCGATCGGCAACGGCTTCCTCGCCCGCCATGCTTTCATCCCTTCCTGCCTTGCGGAACGGTCGACGCGAACTGTATCAGCCGCCCACCGTCTCCTGTATCGTAAATGGGCGGCAACGACGGTGCCCGCGAGGGTCTCGACCGCGGCGAGGCTGATGGTGAATCGGTGGCCCACTGAAGACCAGAGTCCCTTGATCCATGAGGCGGCCCGGCAGCCGCTTCTTGCGCCGGCCGAGGAGGTCGAGCTCGCGCGCCGCGCCGAGGCGGGAGATCAGGAGGCGGTGCGCCGGCTGGTGGGAAGCCACCTGCGGCTGGTCGTCTCCGTCGCCAAGGGGTACCGGGGCTGGGGCTTGCCACTCAACGAACTGATCCAGCAGGGCGCCTATGGCCTCGTCCAGGCGGTGCGGAGGTTCGATCCGGAGCGCGGCGTCCGCCTGTCCACCTACGCCATGTGGTGGGTCCGTTCGGCCATTCAGGATCACGTCCTGCATTCCTGGTCGGTCGTCCGCCTGGGGACCAGCAACGCTCAGAAGATGCTGGCGCTCAGGCTGCGACGAATCGCCGACGATCTCGTCGGCGCCGAGACGGATCCGGCGGACGACCGCATCGCTCGGCTGGCGGAAAAATTCAATGCCACCGCGGCCGATGTGGTCCGCCTGGCTCGGCGGATGACCGGCCGGGACGGCTCTTTGGATGACCCGGCGCCGGGCGGGTTGGCCCCGATCGATCGGCTGGCCAGCGAGCAGGCCACGCCGGAGCAGGCGCTGGCTCGCGACACCGAGCGCCGCCTGATCTCCGATGCCCTGAGCGCCGCGCTGGCCAAGCTGACGCCTCGCGAGCGCCTTGTCATTCACAAGCGCTACCTCGATGACGCGAAGCAGACCTTCGATGCGATCGGACGGGAGCTGGGTGTCTCCAAGGATCGGGCCCGGCAACTGGAAGCGCGCGCGTTGGCCAAGCTTGCGGAGATGCTGCGCCCCGTCGTGGCCGGCCTCTCGCGCTGAGCGCTTTGCGTGCGGCTCAGCCGGCGAGCTTGCCCGCGCGCTTTGTGGCCGCGGCGACCGCCCGGGTCAGGATCGGCTGAAGTCCCCCCTCCGCCATCAGGATCGAGAGGGCCGCGGCGGTGGTGCCGCCGGGACTGGTGACATTGGCGCGAAGAACCTCGACGGCGAGCGGGGAGCGTGCCAGAAGCGCGCCGGCGCCGGCAACCGTTTCCCGGGCCAGTTGCGCCGCGGTCTCGCCGGGCAGGCCAACCTCCTCGCCGGCGCGCGCCAGACATTCGGTAAGCAGGAAAACATAGGCCGGGCCGCTGCCGGAAACGGCGGTGACAGCATCCATCAGGCTTTCGTCCTCGACCCAGAGGACGCTGCCGACACACGCCAGAAGGTCATTACAGCGCTGACGCTGCACGGCAGAGACGGGAGGGGTCGCGCAGGCGACGCTGATTCCCTGGCGGATCGAAGCCGGTGTGTTGGGCATCGCTCGGACGATCGCGGCATCGCCGCCCAGGCCGCGGTTCAGGGAAGACGTGGTCTTGCCGGCGGCGATGGACAGAACGGCAGCGCCCCGCCGGGCCAGGGGAGCGTACAAAGGAAGGATGGTGTCGATGACCTGGGGCTTGACGGCGAGGACAATGACCTCCGGCGCCATCGATCGGCCCAACGGCGAAAGGTCGGCAACCGTAAGAACGCCGCGCACCCGGACCTGCGCCGCGTTTGCCTCGGCGGGTTCGACCACGGCAATCGAGGATGCGGGTGTTCCCTGATCCAGCCAGCCATCCAGCAGCGCCAAGCCCATGTTGCCTCCTCCGACCAGCAGGATCGAAGGTGCCGCCGACTGCGACATGCGCGGATCAGGCCTCGCCGACCGTCTCGATCATCGCACCCGCCCGCGCCTCGGAGGCTGATTTGCCACCCCACACCCCAT
>DAIQPV010000379.1:0-2206 GCA_036787145.1 Rhodospirillales bacterium | reverse complement strand
ACCGGACTCTGCATCCGGTCTACGATCAGCGCGTTAACGGCCTGCAGGTCTTCGCCCACCAGATCGGTCAGGGCGTCGAGCGACGGCATGCGATGAATACCCGCGTCAATGCCCACGGCCAAGCCCACGCACTATTCCTCCCGCTCATGCCTGTTCGACCACTTGACGGCCGTTGCCCAAGGGCCGAGCATAAGAATCCCGTGTGGGCGGGGTCAAGCCCGGCGCAGACGTGCGCGCCAGAAGACCGCAGACGTGCGCGCCAGAAGAACACACGATGAGTGGTGCCGACGACGCCGAACGACGGATGATCGAGTTGATCCGCAGCGAGGACCCGGTGCTCATTTCCTGGTTGGAGATGCGATCGCGGGAGCTGGGCATTAATATCCATGTTCTCGACGCCTATACCGCCAGCGCATACGCTGGCGCATTGGGTGCAGTCCAGCGCCGGGTGATGGTCGATGAGACCGATCTGACCCGCGCTCAGCGGCTGCTGGAGGAGGCGGGCGGCGGTCCCGCCGCGCCGGAACGCGCGGATGGATGAGGCGACCACCGAGGATCGCCTGCTCGGCGGTCGTGTCCGTCTCCGCCAGCCATCCAGCGGCTTCCGCACCTCGATCGATGCTGTGCTGCTGGCAGCCGCGGTCGCCGCCGTTGACGGAGAGACGGTGCTCGACGTCGGATCAGGAACCGGCGCTGCGGCCCTGTGTCTCGCGACACGGCTTCAGGGCGTTCAGGTCACCGGGATCGAGGCGGATTGGGCGCTGGTCCGTCTGGCCAGCGACAATGCGGAGGAAAGCGGCCTGTCGGCGCGGTGCCGCTTCTACCTGGGCGATCTGCTGGCACCTCCGGTACGCCTGTCGCCGGCTTCATTCGATCATGTCATGGCCAACCCACCGTTCCTGCCCGAGGGGAGCGGGCGGCCACCCCGGCATTCCGGCCGCACCCAGGCCATGGTGGAGGGCGAGGTCACGCTGTCCGGCTGGCTCGACTTCTGCCTGCGGATGGTGCGTCAGGGAGGGACGGTGACGGTGATTCATCGGGCGGATCGACTGGACGAGCTCCTCGGGGGACTCACCGGCCGTCTCGGGGCCCTGGTCGTTCTGCCGTTGTGGCCCCGCTCGGGAAAGCCGGCGAAGCGGGTCATCGTCGCCGGCCGCAAGGGTTCGGGCGCGCCGCTGTCGCTCTTGCCCGGTCTGGTGCTGCACCAGTCGGACGGCCGGTATACGCCGATCGCGGAGAGCGTGCTGCGCGGTGGCGAGGGGATCGACCTCGCGGCGCAGCCGGGGCAGCATCCTTGACCATTCCTGCCGACGCCCCGATATCCCCTGATCGCCGGCCGATGTGGCGACTCCTCTGGAAAAGCGGGAATTGAACCGCCGATGCGCCTGCGTTCTCTTTTGAAGAAGCTTCCCGTAGACCGGTGGCGCAATCCGCCGCCCGTGGTTGCCGTGGTGGCGCTCAGCGGCGTCATCGGCCGGATGGGGGGGCTGCAGCGTGGTCTCACCCTGCGCCGGCTGGCCGCGACGCTGAAACGGGCCTTCGATCTCGATGATGCCAAGGCGGTCGCCATCGTTGTCGATTCTCCTGGCGGATCGCCCGTGCAGTCGGCGCTGATCGCCGGGCGGATTCGTGCCCTGGCGGCGGAAAAGAAGGTTCCGGTCTATGCCTTTGCGGAGGACGTTGCGGCGTCGGGTGGTTACTGGCTGCTGATCGCCGGCGACGAGATTTATGCCAACGAAAGCTCGATCATCGGCTCGATCGGGGTCGTTGCCGGCGGCTTTGGGTTTCCCGAGGCACTGCAACGGCTCGGGATCGAACGGCGGCTGTACACCGCCGGCACGCACAAGGCCGCGCTTGATCCGTTCAGCCCGGAGAAGCCGGAGGAAGTGGTGCACCTGAGAGCGATCCTCGAAGACACGCACGAAACCTTCCGCCGGCATGTCCGGGATCGCCGCTCCGGCAAACTCAAGGGCGACGAGGAGGTGCTGTTCAGCGGCCGCTTCTGGACCGGGCGTATGGCGCTGGATCTCGGGCTGATCGACGGGATCGGCGATCTGCGTTCTGTGATGCGCACCCGGTTCGGCGAGAAGGTGCGCCTGCGGCTGGTCGGAGATCGCCAATCGTGGTGGCGCCGTCGTCTTGGCCTGCCCGGGACGAACGCGGCAAGGGGGGCTGTTGATCAGCTTCCCGAGCAGGTGCTGGCCGC
>DAIQPV010000043.1:0-14475 GCA_036787145.1 Rhodospirillales bacterium | reverse complement strand
CTGTTTGTCGAAAATCGCGAGCTCCTCGACGACCGCCATCCGACGCGAAATCCGGCGGTGGAATGGGACCGGTTTGCCGCCGCAGCCGCCAACGCGGTGAGCGGCAGTTTCGACGCCGGCACCAAGCGCTTCGGCGGCTCGACCCTGGCGACGCAGCTGGAGAAGTATCGTCATTCGCCGGAAGGCCGAACTTCCGGCATCGAAGACAAGCTCCGTCAGATTGTCACCGCCAGCGCCCGCGCGTATCAGGACGGTCCCGACACGACCCTGGCCCGGCAGCGAATTATTGTCGACTACATTAATTCCACGCCGCTGTCGGCAAGGCCGGGATTTGGCGAGGTGATCGGCCTGGGCGACGGCCTGAATGCGTGGTTTGGCACGTCCCTCAACGAGGCAATCCGGCTGCTGAACGGCCCCCACACCTCTTCAACCGAGCGCACCAGGGCCGCGGAAGTGTATAAGCAGGTGCTGTGCCTGATGCTGGCGCAACGCCGGCCCTCTCATTATCTGTTGAATGGTCACGACGATCTCAACGCGCTTGCCGAGACCTACCTGCGGCTGATGGCGGCCGACGGTTTCCTTTCCTCCGAACTGCGCGACCTCACCATCGCTGCCCCCCTGCGCTTCCGGCACGACCCTCCCCCGGCCGCCGAGGTCTCCTTCCTCGATCTCAAGGCCACCAACGCCATGCGCGCGCAGCTGCTGTCATTGCTTCGCGTGCCGCAATTCTATGAACTCGACCGCCTTGATCTTCAGGCCAAGGCCTCGCTTGACGCGGCCACGCAGCGACGCATCGTCCAACGGCTGCGATCGCTGGCCGACAATGCGGAAGCAGCCCGACTCGGCCTGGTCGGCGAGCGGCTGCTGGGCAAGACCGACGCGGCTGGCGTCGCCTACAGCTTCACCCTTTATGAGAGAACGGCGGGGCTGAACTACCTCCGGGTGCAGGCTGATAATCTCGACCGGCCGCTCGATCTCAACGAGGGCGGAAAATTCGATCTGGGATCGACCGCCAAACTGCGGACCCTGGTGACTTACCTTCAGATCATCGCCGAGTTGCACGACCATCTCGCCGATCTGCCGCGCGAGGAGCTGACCCAGATTGCCAACGCTGCAAAGGACCCTCTGACCAAGTGGTCGGCATCCTGGCTGGCCGAGGCTCCCGAAAAGCAACTGCAGACCATGATCGACGCTGCCATGCAGCGAAAATATTCGGCCAGCACAGGAGAAGCTTTCTTCACCGGCAGCGGCATGCACGTCTTTTCCAACTTTGACCGGAAGAGCAACGGGAGGGTGATGCCGGTCGCTGATGCCTTCCGATCCTCGGTCAATCTGGTGTTCATTCGGATGATGCGCGACATCATTCGCTACTATCAGGCCGACCGCCCGGAACCCGTAAGGGAGATCCTCAGCGACCGGGAACACCCCGCGCGACGGGAATACCTGGAGCGCTTTGCCGAGATGGAAGGCCGCGTGTTCCTCGACCGCTTCTACCGACGGTATCGCGCGCTCGATCCCGATGAAGCGCTGGCGATGGTGGCCAAGCGCTCGCGCACGGCGCCGCACCGGCTGGCGACGGTCTTCCGGTCGGTTCGGCCGGACGCCGATTACCCCGAGTTCCGCGCGTTCCTGCTGCGCCAGTTACCCGAGGCCCACCTCACCGACGGGGAGCTGCTGAAGCTCTACAACACTTACAGCCCGGAGAACTACAACCTCCACGACCGCGGCTACATCGCCCGGGTCCATCCGCTGGAACTCTGGCTGGTTGCCTATCTGCAGCGGCATCCGCGCGCGCCTCGCCCCGAGGTCATGGCGGCCAGCGTCGACCAGCGACAGGAGGTCTACGCCTGGCTGTTCAAATCAAAGCGCAAGGGAGCGGCGGACAGTCGCATCCGCATCATGGTAGAAGGAGAGGCGTTCCGGCGCCTTCATCATGCCTGGGTCAAGGCGGGCTACCCGTTCACCAGCCTTGTCCCATCGTACGCGACGGCGATCGGCAGTTCTGCCGACCGTCCGGCGGCGCTGGCCGAGCTCGTCGGCATCATCCTGAACGACGGCGTCCGCCAGCCCACCGCGCGCATCGAGTCCGTCGATCTGGCTGATGGTACGCCCTACGAAACGCATCTGGTTCGCCCCGCCGAAGAAGGCGAGCGCGTTTTTCCGAGAGAGGTTGCGGTGGCCCTGCGTCGGGCCCTGGCAGACGTGGTCGCGAACGGCACCGCCAAGAGGGCGTCGGGCGCCTTCGTAGATGCGAACGGGCGGCAACTTTCCGTCGGCGGCAAGACGGGCACCGGCGACGAGGCGTTCGGACATAATCCCTTGCGGGAAAAAGAGGTCGGCAGAGCCGCCGCGTTCGCGTTCTATATCGGCGATCGCTTCTTTGGCGTGCTGACCGCTCATGTGCCCGGCGAGACCGCACGTCGCTACACGTTTACCAGCGCCCTGCCGACGCAGGTCCTCAAGGCTCTGGCGCCAGACTTGCAGCCGCTGATCACAACCCCGCCGAGCCGGCCCGGTGCGGAGCAGGTGATCGCCGAGGCCCGCAACGACGTCCGCTGAGCGATCCGAACCCCATGCGAAATGGCGCTTTCGAGATGCCCTTTATCTTGCCGAAGTCCAAGAGGGGCGGCATAACCGCCGCCATGACTCTCTCTAGAATATCGTGGCGGGCACCGACCCGGTGGCTGGCGCTCGCCGTTTTCTGCCTGCTGTTGCTTGCCGGCCCTGCCGACGTACGCGCCGCCGTGAAAACCGGCGATCTCATCGGCGAGATGCACGATTACACCACCTGGAGCGAAAGCGAGGATTTGCTCGACATCGCGCGCGGCGATGAACTCGGGCTCATCGAGTTGATGGTGGCCAATCCCGGCATCGATCCCTGGCTGCCAAGTCGGGGCGTCCACCTGACGCTGCCGACCATGCACATCCTGCCCGACGCGCCGCGGAAAGGGATCGTCATCAACACCGCCGATCTCCGCCTCTACTACTATGATGCGGAGGATGGCTACTTCTCATACCCGCTTGGGGTCGGTCGCGACGGTTATCTGACGCCGACCGGAACGACAAAGATCGTCCGCAAGAAGGACCATCCCTCCTGGTACCTGACAGCCTCCGAGATTCGCGATCACCCGGAACTGCCGCGCGTTGTGCCGCCGGGTGAAGACAATCCCCTCGGCGAATACGCCCTGTATCTGGGCTGGCCCAGCTATTTGATTCACGGGACAAACACGCCGTGGGGCATCGGCCGGCGCACCAGCCGCGGCTGCATCCGGATGTATCCCGAAGATATCGAGTGGCTGTTCGGCAAGGTCCCCGTAGGCACGCCCGTGACCGTCGTCAACCAGCCGGTGAAGCTCGGCTGGAAGGACGGTGAGCTTTACGTCGAAGTGCAACCGTCGACCCAACAGGTCGATACGATGGAAGAGACCAGCAAGTCGCCGCCGCCTCCCGATCCGATCCCGCTGGCACAGGAAGCCGATCGCATCATCGCCAAAGCGGGGGAAGACGCCGAGCGGCTCGACTGGCCTGCGATCGAGCGCGCCCTGGCCGATCGCCAGGGATACCCTGTCCGGATTACCCAGGCCTCGAACGCGAACGCCTCAGCGGGCAGCGACACGCCCGTTGGCGAGGAGGCCGCTGGCGCGGAGGCAGGTGTCGCCGAGGCCGTGACGACTCGTGCCGACGGCACACAGCACTGACCGCAGTCCCATCAAAAGGCGGCCCGCCTCTTCTGCCGCCGCCCCCGGGGTTCCTGCCCGGGGCGATGACCGTGGCTGACGCGCCTGGTCCGATCGCGTGAACACCAGGCGATTGCTCATCGTTGCCCACGCACCCTCACCGAACACCCAGGCGCTGCTGCAGGCCGTCCTGGAAGGCGCGCAATCGCCGGAGGTGAGAGCGGTGAGCACCACGGCGCTCAGTCCCTTTTCGGCCGGGCCAGACGATGTGCTTCAGGCAGATGCCGTGATCCTCGGCACCCCGGAAAACCTTGGGTATATGAGCGGTGCCCTGAAGGATTTCTTTGATCGCATTTATTATCCGTGCCTGGAGCGGACGCAAGGCCTCGGCTACGCGCTGTGGGTTCGCGCCGGCAGCGACGGCACCGGCACCCGGCGCGCCGTCGAAAGCATCGCCACGGGCTTGCGCTGGCGGGCGGTGGGCCCGCCCCTGATCTGCCGCGGCGACTTCCGCCCCTCGTTCATCGACGATTGCCGGGAACTCGGCCTGCTTGTGGCAGCCAGCCTGGAGGCCGGCATCATCTGAATTTTTCAATCGCCGCACACTTTCGCGCTTATAAGGGGGCAGCATGCTTTCTTAGAGAGGGCAGCCTCGCGGGGTTGGGACTGAACGGAGACCAAATCGATGAAGATCGGCGTCGTGGGTGCCGGCATGGTGGGCGCGACTTCAGCGTACTCGATGATGCTGAATGGCGTCGGCAGCGAGATCGTCCTGCTGGATCTCAATCGCGAAGCCGCAGAGGCGCAGGCGCAGGACATTATCCATGGCGCCCCATACGGAAATCCGATCTGGATCCATGCCGGCGATTACGCCGACCTTGCAGGCGCAGCAGTGGTGGTCCTTGCCGCCGGCGTGGCGCAGAAGCCGGGAGAGACCCGGCTGCAATTGCTTGACCGCAATGCGGCGGTCTTCAAGGCCATCGTTCCGGAGATCTTGAAGGTCGCTCCGGACGTGATTCTGGTGATCGCAACCAACCCCGTCGACGTCATGACCTATGTCGCCACCCGCATCTCTGGCCTCCCGCCGGCGCGGGTCATCGGGTCGGGCACGATTCTCGACACTGCCCGTTTTCGCACGCTGTTGGCCACCCACCTGATGGTCGCACCCCAGTCCGTGCACGGACACGTGCTCGGCGAGCACGGTGATACCGAGGTCCTCGTCTGGTCGAGCGTGGATGTGGCCACCGTACCGGTGACGGTCTTCGCCGAGCAGATGAACCGCCCGATTACGCCGGAGATCAAGGCGAAGATCGACGATGGCGTGCGGAATGCCGCCTACAAGATCATCGCGGGCAAGGGTTCGACGTATTACGGTATCGGCGCTGGCATTTCGCATCTGGTCAGTGCCATCCTCGGTGACGAGCATAGGGTGCTGACGGTTTCGACTGTTAATGAGGAGATCGAGGGCGTACCGAATGTCGCTTTGTCGCTGCCCCGGGTGCTTGGCCGGGTCGGGGTAATTGCCGATATCATCCCGCCGCTGGATGACGGCGAGCGGGAGGAGCTGCGGCGAAGCGCAATGGTCCTGAAGGAGTCTTCTGATCCGATCACCCTGTAGAAGCCGGATCGCCCGACGCACGCGCCAGCACTTCGACACCGAGCGCAAACAGGCTTGCACACCGCAAGTCCCGGGCGATTAATACGCATCGAGCGCCAGGAAGGGGAGAGAGAGATGATCGAGCCATTGCCCGAAACAGGAGAAAGGCTGATCGCCGTCCGCATGAGCGGGACCGTGACCGAGGAGGAACAGACCCGCTGGTTCGAAACGGCGGAGCCGCTTTTGCTCGCGAGCAGGTTTGATCACCTGCTGCTCGACTGGTCCGATCTCGAAGGTTGGGCGAAAGGCGCACGGACCACTGGTACCTGGTTCGGCATGAACCACCGGGCAATGGTGTCGCGGGTGGCGATCATCGCCGACGAAAAGTGGGCCGATGAGGTGTTGCGGATAACCGACATCTTCAAGGACTCAGAGGTTCGGCACTTCTTGCCGGCGGAGCGGCAGGCAGCATTTGGCTGGATCCGGGAGGAGTAAAGCGAAGAGCGCTTTCGGATGATTGCAGTTGTAACGGCCCGGCGCTATACGTTGGCCCACGAGCTTCAATTCGGGTGGTTACGCTTCCACCGCCGGTCCACACGGCAGTCAGTCGCTCCCCCAATTCGAAACTTGATACAGGTCGGCAATCCCGTCGGCCCGTTCTTGCGCAGGGGAGACTGCAATGCCCAAGGGCACCGTCAAGTGGTTCAATCCAACCAAAGGATACGGTTTCATCCAACCAGAGGATGGTTCGAAGGACGTCTTCGTGCACATCTCAGCCGTCCAGCGTTCCGACCTCGGGACTCTGGTTGAAGGCCAGAAGGTTCAGTTCGATCTGGAGCGCGGCCAGCAGGGCAAGAGCTCGGCCGTCAATCTGCGCGCCGGCTGATCCACGCTGTTTGCCGGGCGTCGATGCTATCGGCGCCCGGTCCCGATCTCGTCTAGCTGAGCGGCTTGGTGACGATCCTCAGGCTTGGGTCTTCGGCGCTCTTCTTGATCGTAAAGCCAAGCTTGCGAACGAGACCCAGCATGGCAACGTTCTCCGCCAGCACTTCCCCCCAAACCTCGCCGATGCCGCGCCTCGCTGCGTAGGCGATGATCTCTTCAAGCAGCAATCGCCCGAAGCCTTCGCCCTTCAGGTCTGACCGAACGGCACCCGCATATTCCGCCCGGGCGCCGTCCGCATCGGCAGAAATGCGCATCACGCCGAGGATCTCCGCCTCCGAGCTGGCCGGATCGATCAGGACAAGCGCCATCTCACGGTCATAGTCAATCTGGGTCAGCCTCGCGGCCATCCGATGATCCAGCTCCTTGACATGGGAGAAGAATCGCAGACGCCTGTCCTCCGGGGACTGGGCCCGAACGAAGGCCTGGAGTGCAGGTTCATCCTCCGGACGGATTGGGCGGATTCGCAGGGACTTTCCCGCTCGCGACGTCACCGGTCTTTCCAGAGCTGCGGGATAGGGCCGGATGGCGAGCCGTTCCTCCGCCGGCCGATCAGCGGGCGCGAGCCGCACCCAGATTTCACCAGCAAGAACGCCCTGCTGGTCGGCGAACAACGGATCGATCTTGATCTCGACGATCTCGGCAATGTCACACGCGATCTGCGAAACCCTGACCAAAGCCTCGGCAATCTCATCCAGATTGGCCGGCGGGCGGTCGCCATAACCCTGCAGCAGCCGGTAGACGCGGGTATCGTTGATCATCCGCCGGGCCAGGTTGAGATTGAGAGGCGGCAGTGCCACGCTCTGGTCCCGAAAAACGCGGGAAACCGCCCCGCCGCGCCCGAAAACGATCATCGGCCCGAAGGCAGCATCAACGGTGATGCCGATTCGAAGCTCGTGCCGGCGGCTGGCGTCAACGGAGCGAGACACCGTAAATCCGGGAACCGCCGAATCGGGGTGACTGTTCTGATACCAGCGGACCAGCCGCTGGACCGCCGTTTCGAATTCTTCTCTGGTGCGCAAATCGACAATGGCGCCCCCACCCGCGACACTAACGTCCTGACCCGGAACGTCCCGGATACGGAGCGTGACCGGAAAGCCGATCTCTGCAGCAAGGACGAGCGCTTCTTCAGCCGTGGCCGCCCCCCGGGTGTCCACCATCGGTATGGCATAGGCTGCGAGGAACTGCTTGCCCTCCTCGGCGCTGAGCGAAGGGCGGCCCTCGGCAAGGGCCTGTCGAACGATCGCGCGGGCTCCTTCCGCATCGTTGGCAAACAGGTCCGGCAGTGTCGCCGGCGTCTGCATCAACATCTCCTGGCTGCGGTGCCAGCGGACGAGTTGCATCAGGGCTTCGATCGCCTGGCCGGGCTCGCCGTGCACCGACGCGCGTCTGCCGGCGAACAGCCGCCGTGACTCCTCCCGCGTTCCCTCCTCCATCCAGACGGCGGCAACCGGCTTTCTCTCCCGCACCAGCCGGTCGGCGACCAGGCGTGCCGCTTCCAGCGTATCGCCGATCGCCGTCGGAGCGTTGATGGCGATGATCGCATCGACGCCGGGATCGGCCAGCACCGGGCCGATGGCATCGCGCCAGCGGGCAGCGCTGGCATCGGCAAACAGGTTGACCGGGTTCCGTCGGCCCCAGGTGTGCGGCAGAAGCCGATCGAGCTCTGCGATCGTCTTCTCACTGAGTTCCGCAAGCTGCCCGCCTTCCTCAAGCACCAGATTGCCGGCGACATCACCGATGCCCCGGCCATTGGTGAGAACCGCGAGCCGGCCGCTGGACAACCGCATGCCGGTTGCGACAGTGCCGGCGGCCGCAACAAGGTCCGCCAGGGTGGGCACCGGAAGGAGGCCCGCACGCCGGAAGGCCGCATCATAGGCCTCGATGCGATCGACGCGCATGTTCAGCCGCGGGTCGGCGATTCCCACGGCCTCGCGCCGTCCCGAATCGAAAATAATGACCGGCTTCAGGCGCGCCGCTGCCCGCGCCGCCGACAGGAACTTGCGCGCATGGGCGATATGATCGACGCACAGCAGAACCGCGCGGGTTTCCGCGTCCATCGCCAGATGATCGAGAATATCCCCGAAGTCCACGTCGGCCATGTCGCCGAGCGAGGCCAGGAGAGAAAAGCCCACCCCGCGCGCAGCGGCCCAGTCGAGCATCGACGCCATCAGCGAGCCCGATTGACTGACGAACGCAAGATCGCCGTCGCGCGCCGCGGCCTGTGCCCAGCTGGCGTTGACTCCCTCCCGCGGCACGACGACGCCCAGACACGCCGGCCCGACAATGCGCAGCATGTGCGGCTTTGCCGCCGCAAGCATCCTTGCGCGCAAGGCCGCCCCCTCCTCCGGCCCGTTCGCTTCGAAGTCGGGGCTCAGAACCACAGCCGCACGCGTTCCGCGCGCGCCGAGTTGCTCGATCAGCGGGGGAATTTCAGGCGGGGGAAGGGCAATCACCGCCAGGTCCGCCGGCAACGGCAGCTCATCGATCGACCGGTAGGCCAGAACGCCTCGCACGGCCGGATCCGACGCATGCACCGGCATCACCGGGCCATCGAAGCCTGCCCGGAGAAGATTGTGAGCGACCATCGAGCCGATGCTCCTGGCCGCCTTGTCCGCACCAAAAAGAGCGATCGACCGCGGCTTGAACAGAATATCGAGGTTCGCGACGCTCACGAGCGCGACATCCTTTGCTGAAGGTTGCGGCTCCATCCGCCGGCGCGGCGCATCGTTGCACGGATGCGGGCTGGCCGAAAGCGGTCTCACAATTGTCACTGGCGACCAGGGCCGGAGGATTTGTGCGCGTCCGTGGCTGCTGTAGAGTGGCGCAACTTCCAGGGCGGCAATACCCTCGGCGGCGCCAGCCTTAGGCCGCTGCGCGTGCGTCCCGATGAGGCCGTTCCGTCCGTCCTGGTTCACGCCGCGGCGGCTAGAGGTCCGATCATGACGGAAATGATTGAAAACAAACCATTTGACGAGATCAAGGTCGGGGACTCAGCGTCTTTGGTGCGGGCCTTCCGTAAGGAGGACGTTGAAACCTGGGCCGCGGTTACCGGCAATCTGAATCTGGTCGATCTTGATCCGTCGGACGTGGATTCTTCGATGTTCCCGCACGGCGCAGGCCAGGCGATGTGGGCCGCGGCGCTGTTTTCGACAACGGCCGGCACCCGCCTGCCCGGCCTCGGCTCGGTGACCACGGCGGCCGACATTCGATTCATCCGGCCGGTGCCGGTCGGGCAGTCCCTGACAGCTACGGTCACTGTGCGGGAAAAGCGGCCCTCCACCTCGACGGTGGTGCTGGACTGTGTGTGCACCGACCACGAAGGCGAGAAACTCCTGATCGGAACCCTCGAAGTCACGGCACCCGTCGAGAAGATCCGCCATCCGCTGCGCGATCTGCCAAGAGTGCAACTCCATCGCGAAGACCGCTACCTGGAGTTGATCAGAATGTGCGACGGTCTGGCGCCCTTGCGGACCGCCGTCGTCCATCCGTGCAGCGATGACGCGCTGATGGGAGCCATCGAAGCCGCCGAGCGCAACCTGATCACGCCGATTTTCATCGGGCCGGAGAAGAAAATACAGTCGCTGGCAGCAGAACTGCGCGTGGATATCTCGCCCTACCGCCTGGTTCCGACCGACCACAGCCACCACGCGGCGGAGGTCGGCGTGCAAATGGTGCAGGCGGGCGAGGCGAACGCCTTGATGAAGGGGAGCCTGCATACCGATGAGCTCCTGCATGAGGTGATGAAAAAGGAAGGCGGGTTACGCACCGAGCGTCGACTGAGCCATTGCTTTCTCCTCGCGGTGCCGACCTATGCGCGTCCGATCATCGTCACCGACGCGGCGATCAACATCCTGCCGTCGTTGGAGGACAAATGTGACATCTGCCAGAACGCGATCGAACTGGCGCACGCGCTTGGCATTTCCGTTCCAAAAGTGGCGATCCTGTCGGCGGTGGAAACCGTGACGCCGAAGATCCCGTCCACCATCGAGGCGGCAGCGCTGTGCAAAATGGCCGACCGCGGTCAGATCCGGGGGGGCCTGGTGGACGGGCCGCTGGCCTTCGATAATGCCATTGACCTGGAGGCGGCCGCCACCAAGGGCATTGTCTCGCCGGTCGCCGGTCAGGCGGACATCCTCGTTGCCCCCAACCTGGAATCCGCCAATATGCTGGCCAAACAATTGACCTTCATGTCGGATGCGGAGGCCGCCGGGATTGTCATCGGCGCCCGCGTTCCCATCGTGCTGACCAGTCGGGCGGACAGTGCTCGCGCCCGCCTC
The DNA here is from genome assembly GCA_036787145.1 of Rhodospirillales bacterium. Taxonomy (GTDB): domain Bacteria; phylum Pseudomonadota; class Alphaproteobacteria; order Rhodospirillales; family Defluviicoccaceae; genus Defluviicoccus. The sequence goes on along the minus strand of DAIQPV010000043.1, from coordinate 3,979 downwards.
GCGTCCTGCGCCCTGGCGGTTCTGTTCGCAGCAGCCCTTCTCAAGGGCGCAGCGCTCCTCAAGGCGGCGGAGTAACGGAGACCATGGCCGATCCGGGCATCCTCGTCGTCAATGCCGGCTCATCAAGCATCAAATATGCCGCCTTCCGGCAGGATGACGCAGCGGAGCCGGCGCTCCTCGGCAAGGGTCAGATCGAAGGACTGGGCACCCATCCCCGTTTCACCGGGAAGAACGAGGAAGGCGTCATTCTCGGCCAGCGGGAATGGCCCGCGGATGGTTTTGGCCACGCGGAAGGAATGTGCTTCCTGATCAACTGGCTCAACCAGAACGAAGCCGATATTCATATCGTTGCCGCCGGCCATCGAGTTGTTCATGGTGGTCTGCTGTACTCCGGCCCGGTGCGAATCACCGAAGCGGTCATCAACGATCTCCGGCAGTTCGAACCGCTGGCCCCGCTCCACCAGCCGCATAACCTCGCCGCCATCCGCGCTTTAGCCAAAGCGTTTCCCGAGCTGCCGCAGGTGGGCTGCTTCGATACCGCATTTCACCGGACACAGCCGCCCGAAGCGCAAATTTTCGCCCTGCCCTTTGCCATGAGTGAGCAAGGCATCCGCCGGTACGGTTTCCACGGCCTGTCGTATGAATACATCGCCCGTCGGCTGCCTGAATTCGTTCCCCGGGCAGACCGCGTGGTGGTGGCCCATCTTGGTAACGGGGCATCCATGTGTGCCATTCGCGGGAGCCGCAGCGTCGAATCGTCCATGGGCTTTACCGCCGTCGACGGGCTGCCGATGGGCACGCGCACGGGCGCCCTCGACCCCGGCGTCCTCCTCTACCTCGTGCAGGAAAAAGGCTGGGATGCCCGGCGGATCGAAGCCTTGCTGTACCAGGAGTCAGGGCTGCTGGGCGTGTCCGGAGTTTCCAACGACATGCGCCTCCTGCTTGCCAGCGACGCGCCGGGCGCGCGCCGCGCGGTGGATCTGTTTTGCTATTCCATCGTCAAGGAGCTGGGTGCGCTGGCAGCCGTCATGGGTGGGCTGGACGCCCTGGTGTTCACTGCCGGGATTGGCGAACACGCCGCCGCCGTTCGCGAGATCGTTTGCCGACATGCCGAATGGCTCGGCATTCGCCTGGACGCCGCCGCCAATCACGCGGACGGGCCCTGCATTACCACGGCGGACAGCCCCACGTCCGCCTGGGTCATTCCGACGAACGAAGAGAAAATGATCGCCATCCACACGCGCGATCTGCTGGCCTCCGCTTGACTCTGGCCTCGGGGGCCAATTGTGAACGTAACAATCGGGGAGAATGCGAAATGATAACGATTGCCAACGATCCGGCGCTGCGGCCGTTGCCGGTCATCGAGAAGCCGCTTGTCGGCAAGAAGGCCCTGGTTATCGGCATCGCCAACCAGGACTCGATCGCCTTTGGTTGCGCACGGGCTTTCCGGTCCTTCGGCGCCGATCTCTCGATCACCTATCTGAACGAGAAGACCAAGCAATATACGTCCCGCCTGGCGGAAGCCCTCGACGTTGCGGATGACCTCTATCTGCCATGCGATGTCCGCGAAGCGGGGCAGCTCGAGGCGGTATTCGCAGCCATCGAGCAAACCTGGGGCAAGCTCGACATCCTGTTGCACTCCATCGCGTTCGCGCCACGTGCCGATCTGCACGGCCGTGTCACCGATTGCTCGCTGGAGGGCTTTCTGGAGACGATGGATGTTTCAGTGCACTCGCTGATCCGCATGGCCCGCCTTGCTGAACCCTTGATGAAGGACGGCGGCGCCATTTTCACGATGAGTTATTTCGGCGGCGAGAAAGTGGTGCCGCACTACGGCATCATGGGACCAGCGAAGGCAGCGCTGGAGACAGCGGCCCGTTATATGGCCTGGGAATTGGGGGAGAAGGGGATCAGGGTCAACATCATCTCGCCGGGCCCTGTCATGACGCGCGCAGCGTCCGGAATTGATCGGTTTGATGAACTGCTGGAGCAGACCAAGCAACGGGCCCCCACCCGCCAACTGGTCACGGCGGATGAGGTCGGAATGGCGACTGCGGCCCTTGCCTGCGACTTCGCCAAGGTCGTGACCGGCGAGACGCTCTATATGGACGGGGGATACAACATCATGGGCGGCTGAGGGGCCCCCGCGTTCCCCTCAGCTTCGCCGCATCAGGTGCGCGCGCATCGGCTGATCGAACAGCCAGCCGTCCTCGGTCTGACGGCCGCGCTCTTCAAAGAGGGCGCGCAACATCTCTTCCTTCTCTTCGAACCGGTCGCGGACGTGGGGGTTGATCATCGTCAGCCGATCATGGAAGGCCTTGAAATCCGCCATCTTGACCGTGTCCGTATAAGTGAAGGCTTTCTCCAGCAGGAGACCGAACTCGGGCCCGGAGCGCAGCGCCTCCTGGGCGCGGTTGCGCACGGCTGTTTCGTCGTGGACCGGCTTCATCACCTCAAAATAATCGCCGCTCGGCAGCGGCTCAGAGACAAACAGAATTCCGCCGGGCTTCAAGACGCGCGCCGATTCCCTCAGCGCCTTCAGCAGCCCGGTCTGATCGACGTGATGCAGGCTGTTGAAGAAAATGACGATGTCGGTGGATCTGGTCGGGATCGGCAGGTCCTCTGCAACCCCCTGCATATAGTGCTCGTCGCCGACAGGCTTTATGGCCTGGGCATGAGCCAGATGTTTGGGACTGACCTCGATGCCGGTGACGTGAGCGCCCTGACGCGTGAGCGAGCGGACCAGCCAGCCGTCCCCGCAGCCCACATCAATCACCGTCGCGCCCTGTAACGGCAGCAGCTCTCGCAACACTTCGGCGCTTGTCCGCCTGTGCATTTCCTTGGCCCTCGATCAACCCGTGCTTCATTTCGGAGCTGCCGAGCGACAGGACGGCAGCAATCTCTTATTTATGATCGAAGGTTGTAGCGGATAAGGTCGATGCTGGAAACCTTCGAAGACAAGCGTTCGATGAGGCCCGCCGCTGCCGCGGACGTCCCCGATGCCGTATTGGTGCTCGGGGCGGCGACCATCTCACCGGGTGTGCCCGGGCCGGCGCTGCGCCGGCGGGTCGAATTCGGCGTAGCGCACTTCTTCGACCGCGGCGCCGCTCACATCGTCTTCTCGGGCGGAGTCGTCGGCCCCCCGCCGGCGGAAGCCCACGTCATGCGCGATCTGGCGCTGACCCTCGGCGTCGATGGCGGACGCATCCTGATCGAGGATGAGGCGCGGAACACCTTCGAGAACGCGCTCTATTCGGGCCGGATTATCCGGGAGCGGAACTGGCGGCGCGTCGTGCTGGTCACCGACAGCTTTCACATGCCGCGGGCCGCCTTCATTTTCGGCCGGCTGGGGATCGAGGTGGAGGCGATCGGCATCCCGCACGCCCCGGGCGTGGCGCGGGCCAGCCGGCTGCGCCAGCTCATCGCGGAGCGCCTCGGGCTGATTCGCAGTGCCGCCCTGTTCGCCGTCGGGGCGCACAAGCCCCTCGTCGATCGCGTCTGGCACCAGGGCCGGTAGCCGCCGTTCCCCTATTCTCAGAGCGTGGCAACAAGCGCCGCAAGTCCGGCGAAGGCCGGCAACGGACGGGTGATCAGCGAGGTCGGGATCTGCGACAGGTAGCCGCCGAATCGACCCTTGTCCTCAAAGCGGGCGCGGAAACCCGAAGCAATGAACTCGTCGCCCATCCTGGGCGCAATGCCGCCGCCGACAAAGATGCCGCCCCGCGCATCCAGCGTCAGCGCCAGATTGGCGGCAACGGTGCCGAGCATGGCGCAGAACATGGCAACGGCCTCCGTGGAGATGGGACACGAGCGAGCGGCGGCACGTTCCGTGCAGGCGGCGGGCGTGATCTCCCCATCGGCCGTCACCCCGTCAACCTCAGCGATGGCGCGATAGAGGTTGACAAGTCCGGGCCCCGAAATCACCCGCTCAGCCGACACATGGTGCCCTTGGAAATCGCCGCGCAGCGCCGCCAGCACC
>DAIQPV010000378.1:0-2271 GCA_036787145.1 Rhodospirillales bacterium | reverse complement strand
CCGAAGCCGTTGCCGAATCGCCGTCGCTGTAAACTCCAACCGCTGCATTCCGCCTGTCTCAATCTGGCTATCTGATCCGCCCGGACGGGCGAGACCCTCTCTAGCTGCCGGCCGCGCCGCCGACAACCACCGTGACCGCACGCCGATTCTTTGCCCAGGCCGCCTCGTTCGATCCCACCACCGCCGGGCGCTCCTCACCATAGGATATGGTGCGGATCCGTCCGGGATTGATTCCATAGGCGACGAGGTAGTCCTTTACGGCCGTGGCACGTCGCTCGCCAAGCGCCAGGTTGTATTCGCGCGTTCCGCGTTCGTCGGTATGGCCTTCGATGGTCACGCTGATTCCGCCGCTTTTCAGCAGTAGGGCCGCCTGTCGGTCGAGCGTGCCCTGGGCAACGCTATCCAGCGAGAAACTGTCAAAGGCAAAAAAAACGGTGTCACCGGTCGAGACCAGTTCCCGCTCCACGTCGGCCGGGCTGCCAAGGGTCGTCCGCTGCACGCCCCCTGAACCATACGGCTGACCGATCGAGCCCCCGGGCGAAATGGTCGAGACACCCGAACTGCCGGACCCCCCGAGGCCGCTGGCACCGCCGGTCGCCGTCTCTTCCGTGGCCGTTTCGCAGGCAGCGACCGCCACAACGACAACAGCCAGCACTAACCATCTTCTCAGCATCGCCATCGTTCCCTTGTTCACCCCTCAGGTACCCCGGGCCGATGCCTGCGCTGCTGCCTCAGGCCCGACGAAGACACTGCACGGTTGCCGGTCCCCCCGCAAGAGGATGAAAGCAAGCGCCTTGAGATCGGCCGGCGGCCGGACGTCAATCAAGGCTGGATCGGCGACCAGGCGGGATCGGAGGCGTCCTGCGGAGTCGGCACCTCCCGCTCATTTCGGCCACCGAGATCAATGGTGTAGAGCCGCGACCGGGAGGCCGCCGCTCCTCCGTCATTGGCATCCTTGCGGAAAAACATCACGACGCGGCCGTTGGGCGCCCAGGTCGGTCCCTCCACATGAAAGCCTTCCACAAGAATTCGCTCTCCACTGCCGTCCGGATTCATCACGCCGATGGAGAACTTTCCGCCGAGAATCTTGGTGAAGGCAATCAGATCGCCCCGGGGGGACCAAACCGGAGTGAAATAGCGTCCCTGCCCCTGACTGATGCGGCGGACGTTCGCGCCATCGGCGTCCATGACGTAAAGCTGCTGCGAGCCACCACGATCGGAATTGAACACGATCTGCCGCCCGTCGGGAGCGTACGACGGAGATGTATCGATGGCGGCGTTGTTGGTCAGTCGCCGGGTGGTCCGCGTCCGCAGATCGACGCTGTAGATCTCGGTATTGCCGTCCACCGCCAGACTCAGGACAAGACGGTCGCCCTCGGGCGAAAAGCGCGGCGAGAAGGTCATTCCCGGAAAATCGCCAACCGCCTCCTGCCGGTTGCTGTCGAGGTCGCGGATGAACACTCGCGGCACCCCGCCGGCATAGGACAGAAACGTGATCTCCTGCAGCGAGGGTGAGAACCGCGGCGTGAGCACGAGGGATCCACCGTCCGTCAGATAGCGATGGTTGGCTCCGTCCTGATCCATGATCGCCAGCCGCTTCACCCGCTTGCCGGCGGGACCACTCTCGGCGACGTAGACGATCCGGGTATCGAAATAGCCGTCTTCGCCCGTAATGCGCTTATAGATGGCATCGGCGATGATATGTGCGATTCGCCGCCAGTTGGCCGGGGCGGTGAAGTACGCAAGCCCGGCGAGCTGCTGCTCGGCGAAAACGTCCCAAAGCCGGAACTCGACTTTCAGCCGGCCGTCGTCAGCGGCGACGATCCGTCCGTAGACCAGCGCCGGGGCGTTGAGGGCTCGCCAATCGGCAAACCGCGGCAGGGCATCCATCGACGGCTTCTGCTGCAGGAAGGAGGCGGGATCGAGGGGCCTGAACAGTCCGGAGCGGTCGAGATCGGCAGCGATGACCGATGCCATCTCTTCGCCGGTGCGCGTCAGCTGAGCCGTGCCGCCCTCGAACGGGACGATGGCGATCGGCAGCGGCTCGACGACGCCACGGGTGATATCGATTCGCAGTTCTGCCGCCGCCTGGGGGATCGCTGCCAGGGTCAGGAGCAAGCCCGCCAGCAGCGTCGAGACATACCGGCGAAGTTGAGCGACCCGCAGCCGGGCCTGTCCGGGCGCCACCCTCATGACATTTGCCTTGGATTGAAGATCAAGGTCATCGTTCGCCATCGGTCATATTTATCCGGCGGCAATTTGAACGGATGA
>DAIQPV010000042.1:0-14899 GCA_036787145.1 Rhodospirillales bacterium | reverse complement strand
GTCGCCGGCGATCTCTGCCCACTGGTCGACCTCAGACCCCAGCAGGTTCTCCATGACCGCGTCGGCGTGACGCTCTGCGGGCCCGAGCGGCAGCCCGGCAACGGCCCGCACACATTGTTCGAACTGTGAAATGGCGCAGGCGTCGATGGTCCAGTGGCCGGAGTTGTGCGGCCGCGGCGCGAGTTCGTTGACCAGCAGGTCGCCGTCGCCGAGGACAAACATCTCGACGGCCATGACACCCTCGAGCGCCAGTTCTTCGGCGACGCGACGCGCGATCATCCCGGCCCGTGCGGCGACCGGCGCCTCGATGGGGGCAGGCGCGATGGTCCGGCGCAGAATGTGGTTTTCGTGCTGGTTTTCGACCGGAACCCAGGTTGCCATGTCGCCACCGGTCGAGCGGGCGACAATGACCGAAATCTCCAGCTCGAACGCCACCCAGGCCTCGATGACTCCCACCGCCTCACAGGTGGCATTGCCTTCGATCAACTCCGCCCAGGCGGCCGCCAGATGTGTTGACGGATCGATGGCGGCCTGGCCTTTGCCGTCGTAACCGAGGCGAGCGGACTTCAGCACGGTTGGCATGCCGACCGCGCCGATTGCCCGTTCCAGATCGGCGGCACTTCCGACGGACTGCCACCGTGCCAGCGGTACGCCGATGGTTTCGAGAAAGGTCTTCTCCGTGATGCGGTCCTGGCAGGTCGCAAGAACGTTGGCGCTGGGGCGAAGCAGGGTCCGACGCCCGACGAGGTTTGCGGCCTTTGCCGGGATGTTCTCAAACTCGTAGGTGACGACGTCGCAGGCTTCGGCGAAACGCGCCAATGCAGCTTCATCGGCCCAGTCCGCGATGGTGCTGGCGGCGCTCACCTGGGACGCCGGCGCGTTCGGCTCGGGCGTGAAAATGTGACAGCGGTAGCCGAACCGTGCCGCTGCCAGCGCCGTCATCCGCCCGAGCTGACCGCCGCCAAGAATCCCGATGACCGAGCCCGGAGGTAGTGGGCCCGGAGGAAGTGGGCCCGGAGGAAGTGGGCCCGGAGGAAGCGGGCCTGTTTGGTGACGAGCCAGCATGGCCGAATCAGCTTTCTTCCGGCTGCTCGTCGACGCCTTCACTTTGCTTCCGGCGGAATTCGTCAAGTGCTGCAGCGACCCTCGCATCCTTAAGGCCGAGCACCGCGGCTGCCAACAAAGCGGCGTTGATTGCGCCGGCGCGGCCGATCGCCAGGGTGCCGACGGGAATTCCGGCTGGCATCTGCACGATCGACAGCAGGCTGTCGAGCCCTGACAGAGCCTTGCTTTCTATGGGAACTCCAAAGATCGGTAAGGACGTAAGGGCGGCCATCATTCCCGGCAGGTGCGCGGCGCCACCGGCCCCGGCGATAATGGCCTGCAACCCGCGGCTGCGCGCCGCCTCCGCATAGGCATAGAGCCGGTGCGGCGTGCGATGTGCCGAGACAATCTTCGATTCATGGGGAACGGCGAGGTCTGCGAGCGTCTGCGCCGCGTGCCGCATCGTGCTCCAGTCCGACCGGCTTCCCATAACGATGCCGATTAGCGGCCCGCTGTTGTCCATCGTCGTTCCTGTCCGACCGCAACTTCAGGCGGCCCAAAAAGAGCGGCGGATTATTCCGGAACAGCTTGTTCGAAACAAGCGCGGGTTGACCGGCCGATCACCGAGATTGAACACCCAGGTTTGTGCGGGCTTTTCTGCGGGACGCCGCGTTGACTTGGTCGCCTCGGCGAGGCTAAAGATGGCGCGCGGCCGGCTATGGTGCCGGCGTTGCATACTGTAAAGATGCAATGGCACGAGGGTGGAGTGGAGCAGTCTTCGCTGCCGCAGCGGTGCTGCTTTCCGGTTGCATAAGAGTCGGTCCCGATTATAGCCCTCCGGCGCTGGCCGTCGCGGACAGCTGGCTGCCGAACGACGAGTCGGTCATCGAGCGGGGCGCTGTGGACCAGGCTTGGTGGACGGTATTCGACGACGGCGTTCTCAACCACCTGATCGAGCGGGCTTATCAGCAGAATCTCACTCTCCAGGCGGCGGGCGTCCGGGTGTTGCAGGCGCGCGCCCAGCTCGGCATTGCAGTCGGCGATCTCTACCCGCAGACGCAGCAGGCTTTCGGTTCCCTCGATTATAACCGGCAGAGTGCGCGCGCGCCATTCACGCAGCCAGGGACATCGTCCGGTCTGCTGAGCTTCTGGCAAGCGCAGATCGGCCTCCAAGCTGCCTGGGAACTCGACTTCTGGGGGAAATTTCGCAGAGCGATCGAGGCGGCCGATGCCGGTCTCCTGGCCTCGGTCGCCGATTGGGAGAATGTCCTGGTCTCTTTGACCAGCGACGTTGCCGACACCTACGTTCAGATTCGCACGCTGGAAGCCCGGCTGGCGATCGCCCGCGGGAACGTCGATGTTCAGCGGGAGAGCTTGAATATTGCTGAAGCGCGGTTTCGCGGTGGGACCACCAGCGAGCGCGACGTCGAGCAGGCCCGCACGGTTCTGGCGTCGACCGAAGCATCCATTCCGCAGTTCGAAGCCGCTATCCGACAAAGCAAGAACGCGCTCTGCGTTCTGCTGGGCATTCCGCCGTCGCCGCTCGACGATCTCCTTGCCGGCACCGCGGACATTCCGGAGGCGCCGCCTCAGGTGGCCGTGGGCATTCCGGCGGATCTGCTGCGACGTCGTCCGGATGTTCGCGCGGCCGAATTGAAGGCTGTCGCGCAGAGTGCTCAGATCGGCGTCGCAAAGGCCGATCTGTATCCGGCATTTTCGCTGACGGGGAACTTCGGATTTCTCTCCAGCGACTGGAGCAAATACGATCTCTCCGACATCTTCCTCGCCAAGAGCAGGGCCTATTCCGTGGGCCCCTCGGTTCAATGGAATATTCTCAATTATGGCCAGATCACGAACAATGTTCGGGTCCAGGATGCAGCTTTCCAGGCATTGCTCGCTGACTATGGCAACATCGTGCTCCGCGCCCAACAGGAAGTAGAAGACGGTTTGATTGCCTTCGCCAAGGCACAGGAACGTACACAGCAGCTGCGGATCGCGGCAGGCGCCGCGCAACGCTCGCAGGAACTTGCGGTCCTGCAGTATCGGGAGGGTATCACCGACTTCACCACAGTGCTGACCGCCGAGCAAAATCTGCTTCAGCAGCAGGATAATCTGGCGGTCAGTCGGGGCGACATTCCGCGCGGTTTGATCCAGACATATCGGGCAGTTGGAGGCGGCTGGGAGGTCAGGGGCGGCGATCCGCTGGTGTCGCCCGATATCCGCGAGGCCATGCAAAGGCGTACCAACTGGGGCTCGCTGCTGACCGCTGGCTCCCTCCAGCGCGTAGTGGATGAACCGCCGGCGGATCGGCCGGTGCCGGCACCGGATTGGTAGACGGATGCGAGGACGCGTGGTTCAGCAGAGGGGCAACTGAGGCAATGCATATCGGCTTGCGCGCGATCCGCTTGCGGCAACGGGGCCCCGGCCTCGGTCTGATGACACTGCTCCTGACGCTCATGCTGATCGGCGGATGCGAGGAGAAGAACGCCTTCGTTGCACCGCCTCCGCCAAAGGTAACCGTGGCAAATCCGCAGCGTAAGACGGTAACCGACTACCTGGAGTTGACCGGCAACACCCAGGCGATCAACACGGTCAAGCTCGTGGCGCGGGTCGAGGGTTACCTGGAAGGCTTGCATTTCCAGGACGGTGCCGACGTGCGCAAGGGCGACCTGCTGTTCTCCATCCAGCCCGACCAGTATCAGGCGCAGCTGGCACAGGCTAAGGCCAACGTGGCGGCGCAGCAGGCGGCGTTGTTCAATGCGGAAACCGAGTTCACCCGATACTCGCGATTGTTCGATCAGAAGGCGGCGGCGGCGACGGACGTGGACAACTGGCGCTTCCAGCGCGATTCGTCTCGTGCCGCCCTGGCGAACGCGCAAGCGCAGGTCGATCTGGCGAACCTAAACCTCGGTTATACCCGGGTCACGGCGCCCTTCAACGGCCGCATGGGCCGCCATCTTGTGGACGTCGGCAACGTCGTGGGCGCCGGCGGTGAAGAGACCCCGTTGGCCGAGATCAATCAGATCGATCCCATCTACGTTTACTTCACGATCAACGAACTCGATCTGTTGCGCATTCGGGAGCGGCAGAAGGAAGCCGGAGGTGGCGACTATCGCACGCGGCCCGTGCCCCTCCTGGCTGGCCTCGCCAACGAGGACGGCTTCCCGCACGACGGCCGGATCGACTTCGCCGCGATCAGCGTCGATCCGAATACAGGAACGCTGCTCCTGCGGGGGATCTTCGCCAATCCCGACCGTGTCCTCTTGCCCGGCCTGTTCGTCCGATTGCGCCTGCCGGTGGGACGGGACCGGGACGCCATTATGGTGCCGCAGATCGCTCTCGCCCTCGATCAGATCGGCCGATATGTGTTGGTCGTCAACGACAAGAACGTTGTCGAGCGTCGCGGAATCAAGGTCGGCCAGACGTTCGGCGAGATGCAGGTGATTTCCGAGGGCTTGACAGGCGACGAGCGGGTGGTGGTCAACGGGCTGCTGAGGGCGATTCCCGGTCGCGAGGTCACACCGGAGACACAGACGGCGACGGGGCAGCCGGCGGCCGGCGGTCGTTCCTGAGGCCGGGCGGACGGCGAAGCGGAGGCAGGGGTTTTGTCGAAGTTTTTCATCGAGCATCCGATCTTTGCCAACGTCATCGCCATCATCACGATCCTGATTGGCGGGGTTTGCATCTGGACGCTGCCGATCGCTCAATATCCTGAAATCACGCCTCCGACGATCCAGGTGACGACGTCGTATCCCGGCGCCAGCGCTGCAACGGTCGCCAAGACTATCGGCATTCCAATCGAGCAGGCCGTCAACGGGGTCGAGAACGCCCTCTATATGTCATCGACGAGTGGCAGCGACGGCAGCTACACGCTCACAATCAGTTTCAAGGTCGGCACCGACCTCAACACCTCGCTGTCTCTGGTGCAGAACTACGTCAACGCCGCACTGGCCCAACTGCCGGCGGGGGCGAATGCGCAAGGTGTCACTGTCCGAAAGGTCAGCACCAACATCTTGCTGGTAATCAACGTATTCTCGCCAGATAATACCTTCGACGAGACCTTCCTGGCGAACTACGCCATCATCAACATGCAGTATCCGCTGGCGCGCTTGCCTGGAGTGGGGCAGGTGAAAGTGGTCGGCGCCGGCAAGTACAGCATGCGGGTGTGGCTCGATCCAAACAAACTGCAATACTTCGGGCTGACGACGCTCGATGTCCAGAATGCGATCAAAGAACAGAATGTCGAAGTGGTCGCCGGTCAACTGGGCGGACCACCCGTCCCCGAGGAGCAGGCGTTTCAGTTTACGATCAATGCCCTCGGCCGGCTTTCCGACGTCGAGGAATTCGAGAACATCATCGTCAAGAGCGTTCGCGGTGAAACAGCGCAGATTGTCCGGGTCAGAGATCTCGCCCGAGTCGAACTCAGCCAGCAGACGTTTGCCAACTTTTCTCAGGTGTTTGGTAAGCCGGCAGCACACTTAGTCTTCTATACGCTGCCTGGTGCCAATGATCTTGCCGTTGCAAAAGACGTGCTCGCCGCTGTCGGCGAAATGGCCAAGATCTTTCCGAAGGGGATAGAATACGCATCGGTTTACAACACCACAGTATTTGTGCAGCAGGCGATCAATTCAGTTTATCACACGCTCTTCGAAGCGGCGATCCTGGTGCTGATCGTCATCATGGTGTTTCTGCAGAATTTCCGCGCCATGCTGGTGCCGGCGACGACCGTGCCGGTCACGATCATCGGGGCCTTCGCGGCGATGGCGGCACTCGGCTTCAGCATCAACCTGATGACGCTGTTCGCGCTCATTCTCGCGATCGGCATCGTTGTGGACGATGCCATCATCATTGTCGAGAACGCCTCCCATTACATCGAGAAGGGGCTGACGCCGAAGGACGCGGCGATCAAGGCAATGTCAGAGCTGACCGGCCCGGTGATCGGAATAACGCTGGTGCTGACGGCGGTGTTCGTCCCCGCAGCCTTTCTGCCTGGCATCACCGGCCAGTTGTTCCGCCAGTTTGCGCTGGTGATTGCCGCAACGGCGTTGATCAGCGCGCTCAATGCATTGACGCTGAAGCCAACCCAGTGTGCCCTCTACCTTCGAGCCAGGAAAGAGAACTATCGCCCCAACGCTTTCTACCGCGCATTCAACCGCGTCTACTCGGTTATGGAAAGGTTCTACATCGGGATCGTGAGCTGGATGGTGCACCGCATCGGGCTGATGCTTCTGGTTTTCTTCGCCATCATCGCGTTGGGTGGATGGCGGTTCGCCCACCTGCCGACCGGCTTCCTTCCCGTCGAAGACCAGGGCTACTGCATCATTGCGACCAAGCTGCCGGATGGCGCGGCGCAGCCCCGGGCGCGTGCGGTGGTCGATCAGATCAACAAGATCGTCTCGGTGGAACCGGGGGTTTCCGGCTGGGTGACGATCGGCGGCCTGTCGATTCTCGATGGCGCCAACCTGTCCACCGCTGTGACGACCTTCGTCGGCTACAAGCCCTGGGACGAGCGAGGCTCGGACTTGAGCCAGGATCATATCGTCGGCAGTCTTCGCCAGAAGCTCAGCCAGATCCAGGATGCATTCGTTTTCGTGGTCATTCCGCCGCCGATCCGTGGTCTCGGATCAGCCGGCGGCTTTCAGATGATGGTCCAGGACCGCGCCAGCCTTGGCCTTGAGGAACTCGAAAAAGCGACGACAGAGGTGATTCGCGCTGCCTCGTCCCAGACCGGGCTCGTCGGATTGGCAACGACCTTCAGCGCACGCAGCCCGCAACTTTACCTCGAGATCGATCGCACCAAGGCCGAGTCGCTGGGGGTATCTCTGAACGACGTGTTCGACACCCTGCAGGGCTATCTCGGATCGTCGTATGTCAATCTGTTCAATAAGTTCAATCAGGTGTTCCAGGTATACATCCAGGCGGCGGCAGAGTTCCGCCTGCGCCCTGAGGACATCAAGAACCTCTATGTGCGCAACGACAAAGGCGAAGTGGTGCCACTCGGCACCATGCTTACCGTGCACCCCACCCTCAGCAGCGAACTGATCACCCGGTACAATCTTTACCCGGCGGCCGCAGTGTTCGGCGCCGCCGCGCCCGGCTTCAGCTCGGGCCAGGCACTGAGGCTGATGGAGCAGGTCGCCGACAACGTCTTGCCTGCCGGCATGAATTTCGAATGGACGGCGACCGCGTTTCAGGAAAAGCAGCTCGGCAACACCGCTTACTTTATCTACGCGCTTTCTCTCACGCTGGTGTTCCTCGTGCTGGCGGCGCAGTACGAAAGTTGGACCAGTCCTGCCGCGGTGATTCTGGTGGTCCCGATGGCGCTGGTTGGCGTGCTGCTGGCGCTGATCATTCGCGGGTTCGACAACAACCTCTACACCCAGGTCGGCCTCGTGCTGATGATCGCGCTGGCTGCCAAAAACGCCATCCTGATCGTCGAGTTTGCCCGTGAATTGCGTGCCGAGGGCATGCCGATCGTGGACGCGGCGGTCGAAGCGACGCGCCGCCGCTTTCGGCCGATCGTCATGACGTCGTTTGCCTTCATCCTCGGGATACTGCCGATGGCAATGGCATCAGGGGCGGGTGCCGCCAGCCAGCAGGCCCTGGGAACGGTCGTGGTCGGCGGCATGCTGGCCTCGACGCTGTTTGCGATCCCGTTTGTTCCGGTGTTCTACATCACTATGGAACGGCTCAGCGAACGCCGCGCGGCCAAGAAGGCGGCACCCCCGGCCGGAAGTGGCCCTGCGGAGAAGCCCGACCAGGCCCCGCCCACATCGCAGGGAACGCCAGCAGAGTAGCGGCGATCACAGACCCCGGGCACGCGGTTGCGTTAAAACCGCTGCAACAGTGCAGCAGCGGGACATGGCCCGTCTCAGACTGATCTTGTCCGGAGGCTCCGGTCGCTGCTACAAGCCGCCACTGCGTTGAGCTGCAACCGCTGCCCGGACCCGAGGTTCTCGATGCTTCGTCGCCTGTACGATCAAGTGTTGCGGTTGGCCGAGGGACCACAGGCCGAAAAATGGCTTGCGGCCATCTCGTTCGCGGAAAGCTCGTTTTTTCCGGTGCCTCCCGACGCGATGATCGTCCCGATGGTGCTGGCTCGGCCCGAGCGGGCTTGGCGGATCGCCGCGATTTGCACGATCGCCTCGGTGATCGGCGGCTTTTTTGGCTATGCGATCGGATATTTTCTTTTCGAGGCAATCGGTCAGCCGATTGTCGACTTCTACGGCTATCAATCGGCGTTCGACAACTTCCAGCACCAGTTCCAGGAGTGGGGCCTGTGGATCATCCTGATTAAGGGGATGACGCCGATTCCCTACAAGATCGTGACCATCGCCAGCGGCGTCGCGCACTTCAATCTGTTAGTCTTTGGAATCGCCTCGCTCGCCACCCGCGGGGCGCGGTTCTTCCTGGTTGCGGCGCTTCTGAAGGCCTTCGGTCCCCCGTTGCGCACATTCATCGAAAAATATCTCACATGGGTGACGACCGGCTTCGTGCTGCTGATCGTCGGCGGGTTCGTGGCGCTGAAATACGTGTAAGCGCCACCCTCGATCCGCTCGAAGGCGACGCGTCACTTCTGAATCAGGCGCATGGCGTGCCCGTCCGGGTCGCGCACCACCACCGCCCGTGAGAATCCAAGCATGGGGTCGCTCGCGGGCGTGACGTCGGGGGAGACGAAGCGGGAGCCCGCGCCGCGCAGAATCTCGGCCGCGGTCTGGACATCTTCCACCACCAGCGACGTTTGCCAATGCCACAGATCGGTGGCCGTCGTATCAAGCGGCATCGGCCGGCCGCCCGGCGGGGTCTCGTACTGCAGAAACTCCACATGCGGCGGTGCAGCGGCGGGCGCCACACCGGTGACCTTGACGCGGGCGCCGAAAACGCTGTCGAGGTACTCCTGGGTGGTTCCGATGTTCAGGCTGCTGCCTGCGACCTTCATGCCGAGAAGATCGCGGTAGAAGGCGAGGCTTGCCGACGTGTCGCCGACCGCGATCGCCGTGTGATCGACGCCGAGGAAGAGCCTGTTGCTCGGCTGATGCCAGACCGACGCGCCCTTTCCGGCGGGAACCAGAGCAGTTCCAGATTGTGGTTATCCGGATCGCGGAACTTGATGGCCTTGATTCCTGCGGCGGCGACGTTGGATGCAGGGATGGTCTGAGGTTCAGGCGAGATCTGGCGGACGCCATGTCGTTGCAGCACCTGGTAAGCCTTGTCCATGTCTGCGACGATGATGGCCAAATGCTCGAACCACAGATCGTTGCTGTGGGATGGGACCGGGATGGGGCGACCGTCCGGCGGAGAAATATACTCGGTCAGCTCTACCGTCTGTTCACCGAGACGGAGATGCACGATACGGGCATTGGAACCGAAGACCCCCTCAAGTCGGTCGTACAGTGCCCCCCCGACCCGGAAATCGGCGACTTTCTCGAACTCCAGCACATCCGAATAGAAGGAGACCGCCCGGTCCATGTCGGAGACGGTAAAGCCAATCATCGCCACCTTCTCGACGCTGATGGGGGTGGCGTCGCTAGCGGATGCGGGGCCCAGCCAGACCACGCCGGCCAGGGCCACGGCCAGGCATGCCCGCCTCTGGCGGAAACCTCCGAGTGGGAATTGCAGGATCGAGGGCCTTCTCGCTGCCCGCCCGCTTTCGGATCGCATGACCTGCATGCGTCGTTCTCCTCTGGCTTCGCTTCGGACTTTCCTGCGCGCCTAGGCTTTCTCCCGCTGGGGGACACCCGCGCCACGAACGAGACTATTCGCGAGCACGATGAGCACGATCGCGATAACGATGGCCGCCTGATAGATGCCTGAGAGTTGCAGGTCGGCGAGCTGGCGGAGCGGCCCCACCGCGTACGCGCCAATACCGTATCCCATCATGTAGGCGGCTACCATCCAGCCGGATGCCGTTTCGACGAAACGGGGCGTTTCGCTGCTGGCCGTGCCGATGCTCAGCGGCAGGCAGGCCGAGCAGGCGAAGCCGGCAAGGCCGAACGCGGCGACGCCGAGCGTGGCGCCGGCGGACCATGCCACCGCCGCCAATGCGGCCGCAATCAACACGGGCAGGGCTCGGAAGATGACCAGTGGCGGGATCGCCGTCGACACCACCGCTATCAGCAGGCGGCCAATTGTGACCGCCGCCCAGAAGACGGCGAGCGCCAGGTTGGCGGTGGAATCGGGAAGCCCGCGTTGCTGGTGCAGATAAACGGTTCCCCAGTTGCCGAAGAGGGTTTCGCAGATGCCGTAGAGCAGCGCAAAGGCTATCCACAGCCAGAACCGGCCGGGCAGGGCCCTGGCAACCGACAGGAACCCGGGCGGGCGTCCCGCTTCGCCGCTGGTCGGAAGGATAAGCGGCTGCGTCAGCGACACGGCGACAAGGATCACCGCCGCGACGGCGACCGCCAGCGGCAGTAGCCACCAGCCTCCGCCCTCGGCGAGCAGCGAAACGATCAAGGGCGCCAGCGCCGTCCCCGTACCCAACAGCGTATGCAGGGCGGTGATCGCCGTCTCGCTGCGGCGGGGAAAAAAGCTTGCGGCATAGGCGTTGATCGCGGTCAGGACCGAGCCGAAGCCAAGCCCCAGCAGCCCTGTTGCCGTCAGGATCATGGCATAGGCGATCGCCATGCCGGGCAGCGTCGAGCTCAGCGCGAAAAGTCCCATCGACAGGACATTGCACACAAAGCCCGAGAGCAGGACCGTCTTCAATCCCCGCCGTCGCGCCAGCGCCGGCGCCAGTAGCGATGCGAAAACCGCGCCCACGAAGAGCGGCAGGAAGATGCTGCCGTACTGACTGCTGCTCAGGCCGTAGCCGTCAGACGCGGTGAGGATGGTGGCAGCGGCAGGAAAGCTGACCAGCGCCAGGCCCTGTGCCAATCCGGCGCTATAGACGACGGCGATTTCAATGACGCGCGCCAACCGCAGGATCTCCCCTTCGCTGCACCCGGCGGACGTTAAGCAATCCTCAGGGGCTCACCAAGCGCAATCTTCCGGTCCGCGGCAAAGCGCCGGTCGGGACGCTCGCCTCATCGCGACCGAAGCTCTGCTGCTATGGCCGCTGGGCGCCGCGCTGATTGGTGTAGACGGCGAACAGTGCGTGTGAGGCGCAGATGAACAGGCGGCTGCGGTAGCGCCCGCCGAATGTCAGATTGGCGACCGTGGCGGGAACCTTGATTTTGCCGAGCAGCGCTCCCGAGGGATCGATGCAGTGAACGCCGTCGCCGGCGCTGCTCCAGATGTTCCCGTCCTCGTCGCACCGGATGCCATCGGCATTTCCCGGGGCCACCTTGTGGAACAAGCGACCATTGCTGACTTTCCCAGCAGAATCAATATCGAAGACACTGATATGGTGGGCGGCGCCCTCTTTGAACTGAATGCCCGTTTCGACCACGTAGAGCCGACGCTCATCCGGCGAAAAGCACAATCCATTCGGTCCGTCGAACGCGTCGGTCACGACCTGCAGGTCGCCCGACCGTGGATCCAGGCGGTAAACGCGGGCCGGCTGCTCTTGCTCAGCCTTCCCGCCTTCGTAATCGGTCTGAATGCCGTAGGGCGGGTCGCTGAACCAGATCGTTCCGTCGGATTTCACGATCACGTCGTTTGGCGAGTTCAGCCGCTTTCCGTCAAACCGGCCGGCCAGCACGGTGATCTGCCCATCCAACTCCGTGCGGACCACGCAGCGGTCGCGATGCAGGCAGGTGATCAGGCGCCCCTCCCGGTCGCGCGTCTGGCCATTGGGAAAGCCGGCTGGCTTGCGAAAAACCTGGATGCCGCCCCCTTCGGTCCAGCGGAGAATGCAATCGTTGGGAATGTCGCTCACCAGAAGGCAGCGCATGTCGGCGAACCAGACCGGTCCTTCGAGCCAGCGAAAGCCGCAGGCCAGCTTTTCCAGCGGCGCGTTTGGCAAAACAAACCGGCGAAAACGCCGGTCGATGATGTCGAAATCGTCCATCAGCCTGTTCCTGTCCGAGCGGACCGCGTCATGCGAAAGCACCGGGCCGGGCGGCGACGTAGGCGGGGTCTTCGAGCTGGATGACCATCAACACCGCGGGCACAGCGCCGAGGGTGCCGGAGCGATGCCCCTGCCGGCCTTGGGCATCCGGCTTGGCATTCTGATCGCCACCGAAGGAGATCTCGCCGGGCCCCATCTCCACCCGCGTTCCGTCCGTGGTCTCGACGAACCAGCGCCCGGAGAGCGGCACGATCCACTGCGGCTTCGGGTTGCCATGCCAATCGCCGACCCAGCCCACCGGCAGGTTGGCGATCAGAATGGTCGCGGACCCGCTCGCCAGGTGGTCGTTCCACTGGGGTGCCGCGTGGCCCCCCATGCTCTGCATCTGAAAGGCCGACAGCGTGCATCGGCTCTGACGGGTCGAGCCGTCGTCGTCGGTCCAGACGTGCCAGTAGGAAAGCTGTGGCGTCGTATCTGCCATTGCCGTTCTCCTGTGGTCTGCAGCACGCCAGCGGGTGCCATCGGCCGCCCCTCTCTGGCCTTGCTCAGGGGGGCAGGACCCGCGTCAAGAGTCCGCTGCCGAAAACCACCATCAAAAGGCCGCCCACAAGTCCGAAGTTCTTAAGGAACTCCCAGAGGTGCGGGTAACCCGCGCTGGCCGGAGACCAGAAGCGCGGGTGGCTCCAGAAATCGTGATAGAGCACCGCGGTGACGACACAGTAGGCCGCGAGCAACAGAGCGGCCGGCCCCTCCTGCCAACCGCCGACGATGCACAGGGGCGTCACGAACTCGACGCCCATTGCCAGGACGAGCAGCACCTGGCGTCCTGGCAGAAAGCTGCTGGTCGCCTGCTTCAGCGCATTGTCCCAGTTCAAAACTTTGTCGAGGCCGCTGAACGGAAAGATCAGCACCAGACAGGCCTTGGCGATGACGGGCAGAAAATCGGCAGGCCAATCCATCGGCGTGGGCCCTCTGGGGATGCGGCCGTCCCTCCGCTCTCCCGGCGGTAGCTTCCGCCATCGTAGTCAAATAACCCGGCGACATCACCGCTAAACTGAGGCAGACTGGCCATGGGCCTCCGCTAGAAGTGCACCCAAACGGGCTGGGAGCAGGCAACCTTTGGCGAGCACAGCCAAGCAGCGCGTTGTGATTCTCGGCGGGGGGTTTGGAGGCGTATTCACCGCCAAACATCTCCAGCGGCGGGCGGCGGGGCGATCGGTTCATGCCGAACTGATCAGCAGGAGTAACTTTTTCGTCTTCCAGCCGCTCCTGCCCGAGGTCGCCGGCGGCAATGTCCATCCGTTGGACGCCGTGTGTCCGTTGCGGCAGTTTCTTCCGCGCACGCGGATTCGCGTTGCGGACATTCGAAAGGTCGACCTTTCGGCACGCATCATCCATGTCACCGCCGGCCGCGATCGAGCGATCGCCGAAATTCCTTACGATCACCTGGTCGTGGCGCTGGGTCAGGTGGTGGACCTGCGCAGGACGCCGGGATTGTCCGAACGGGCGCTGGTGATGAAGGACGTTGCCGACGCCTTCAAAATCCGCAACCAGATCCTTGCCTGCCTGGAAGAAGCGGACGAGGCGACCGACCCGCGACGCAAGCGCCGGCTGCTCACCTTCATCGTCATCGGTGGCGGGTTCACTGGCGTGGAGACCGTGGGCGAGGTGCAGGACCTCATCCGCAAAACCCTTCGCCATTACCCCCGGATTAATCCTGAAGACGTCAGGATCGTCCTCGTTCAGCACGGCGCGCGCATCCTGCCGGAATTGCCCGAGCATCTGGCCGATTATGCCACCGCCGCGTTGAGGCGGCGCGGCGTCGAAATCCTGCTGAAGACGGGAGTGAAGACGGTCAGCGCGGCAGGAGTCGAGACAGACGGCGGCGGCGTCCTCGACGCCGAGACGATCATTGCCGCGATCGGCAACGCGGCCTCCCCCTTAGTGGAGTCGATGCAGGTACCCCTGCAGAAGGGCCGCATTGTCGTTGATCGCTTTCTCCGCGTTGGTGGATTCGAGAATGTCTGGGCGCTCGGCGACAATGCTCTGATTCCTCTTCGCAACGGGAAGCATGGCGTGGAGGACTACGCCCCACCCCTGGCTCAATTCGCCTTTCGGGAGGCAAAAGTCCTGGCGGCGAATATTCAGCGCTCTATCGCCGGCCAGCAGCCAGCGCCGTTCGAGTATAAGTCGCTGGGAACGATGGCGTCTCTCGGTGGACGACTCGGCGTCGCGGACATTCTGGGCGTGCGCGTCGCAGGCTTTCCGGCATGGCTGGCGTGGAAGATCCTCTACCTCGCCTTGCTGCCGGGGGCCGCCAACCGGATTCGGTACGCCATCGACGGATTGCTCAACCTGATGTTCACCCGCGGCATCGCCCAGGTGCGTCCCGCCGGAGTCGCCAGCCATCCGATTCATCTTCTTGCAGGGGAGATGGTGCTCGAACCGGGGTTCATGCCCGAAGGGCTCTACGTGGTGACCTCCGGAGCGCTGGAACTCAGCGATCCCGAGTCCGGCGAAGATGTCGAGGGCGGCTCGAGCAGATCGCTCGGCCCGGGCGATTGCTTCGGGCTCCTTCCGGACGGAGAGGCGCCGGATGCCCCTCAGCGCGTTCGCGCTTGCGAGGACGCGACCGCCTACTTTATCGCCAGGGATGACCTGCAGAAGCTGACGATGGTGGCGGCGCTGCTCGGGCGGCGTGCGCAGACGCCCGCGGCAACAGAGCCGGAGAGCCCATGAGCAGGGGTGGCAGCGGGGCCGAAAACGAACGCCTCCTCGAAGCAGATTCAGAAGAAAAGCCGTGGCGGCGCTGGGGTCCTTACCTCAGCGAACGCCAATGGGGGACGGTGCGGGAAGATTACAGCGCCGACGGCAACGCCTGGGATTTCTTCCCCCATGATCATGCCC
>DAIQPV010000041.1:0-14913 GCA_036787145.1 Rhodospirillales bacterium | reverse complement strand
GAGCATCTCGTTCGCCGACGTCGGCTCCCCCTCCGGCTGGCTGATCCCCACCTACTGGTTCAAGACGCAGGGCATCGATCCGAAGACGTTCTTCCGCTACCGCGAGGGGGCCACCCATCCGGCGAACGAGATCGCCATCGTCAGCGGCCAGGTCGATCTCGCCACCGACTACGACCGCAACCGCAACGCCATGATCGAGAAGGGCACGATCGCCGCCGACGCGACCCAGGTCTACTGGACCTCCGAGCCGCTGCCCAACGATGCGCTGGCGGTGCGCCAGGGGCTCGATCCGGCGCTGGCCAAGCGGATTCAGGCGGTGGTCACCGCCATCACCGAAGACCAGGCGAAGGCGGTGATGCCGCCGCACTACACCGGCTGGGTGCCGGCGACGCACGATAGCTACCGGTTGATCGAGGACGCGGGGATCGCCGTCGGGCGCCTGAAACCCAAGCCGTGACGACTCCGCCCGAGGCGCCACGGCCGCTCCGGGCGGACGGGCGGGCCGGTCCGGAGCCGCGCTATCCCGAGCCCGCGTTCCGCTGGCTGTCGGCATCGGGGCTGCGGTTTGGGCTGACGCTGCTCGGCTTCGCGGCCTTCTACGCGGCGTGCCTGGCCGTCACCGACGTCAGCCCGCAGCGTCTGATCGACGGCATTCCCCGCCTGTTCAAATGGGCGGCGCGGGCGTGGCCGCCGGATTTCTCGGAGTCCGGGGCCCTGCTGTCGCGCGCCGCGGAAACGGTGGGAATGGCCACCGTCGGCACGACGCTGGGGGTGCTGCTGGCCGCTCCGGTCTGCCTGCTGGCGGCGCGCACGGTGACCGCCAACCCGCTGCTCTCCTATCCGGCGCGGTGGTTTCTCAACATTTTCCGCGGCATCGACTCGTTCGTCTTCGCGCTGATCTTCGTCGCCGCCGTCGGCCTCGGCCCTTTCGCCGGCGCGCTGGGGGTTGGATTCCATACCGCGGGCTCGCTCGGCAAGCTGTGGGCGGAGGCGATCGAGGCGGTGGAGAGAGGGCCGGTGGAGGCGGCACAGGCGACCGGCGCCGGCCGCCTGAAGATCGTTGGCTTCGTGATCCTGCCGGACGTGATGCCGTCGCTGGTTTCGATCACGCTCTATCTGTGGGAGTTCAACGTCCGCGCCTCGACCGTGCTCGGCATCGTCGGCGCCGGCGGCATCGGCCAGGAGCTGAAGAACAGCGTCGACCTGCTGGACTTCCCGCGGGTGTTTGGCATCCTCCTCCTCATCCTCGCCATGGTGACGGTGATCGACCAGGCCAGTGCCTGGCTCAGGAGCCGCCTGTCGTGACCGAGCCGGGGCGGATCCGCATCGAGGGCCTGACCAAGCGCTACGGTTCAGCGACCGTGCTCGACGGCCTGTCGCTGGATGTCGCACCCGGGGAGATGCTGGCGTTGCTCGGCCAGAGCGGCGCCGGCAAGACGACGCTGTTCCGCTGCATCGTGCGCCTTACCACCGCGGACAAAGGCGCGGTGTTCGTCTCCGGCGGGCCGCTGCATGCGCTCGAAGGACGGGCGCTCGCTTTGGCGCGCCGGGAGATCGGGCTGATTTTCCAGCAGTTCAACCTGGTGCGCCGCTCCTCGGCGCGCGACAACGTGCTCATTGGTCAGCTCGCCCGCCTCCCCACCTGGCGGGTGCTGTTCCGCCGCTTCGCGCGCGCGGACCGGCAGCGGGCACTGGCGGCGCTGGACCGGGTGGGGCTGCTGCAGCACGCCTACCAGCGCGCCGACCGCCTGTCCGGCGGGCAGCAGCAACGCGTCGCCATCGCGCGCGTGCTGGCGCAGGAGTGCCGGGTGATCCTGGCCGACGAGCCGGTCGCCAGCCTCGATCCGGCGACGGCGTCGCGCGTTCTGTCGCTGCTGCGCGAGGTCGCGCGCGAACGCGGCATCACCGTGGTGTGCAGCCTGCATCAGGTGGACTTCGCCCACGCCTTCGCCGACCGCATCGTCCATCTGTCGCAGGGCCGGATCACAGGGGACGACGGAGCCGAGGCCCTGCCCACCGCGGCCCTGCCCAAGCATCGCCCCCATGCGCCCGAACAGGGATAGCCACCCCTATCGGAATATATTCCTTCTTGTGCCCGGTTGTGATACCTTTTTGACGTTGAGCGTGAAACCCGGGTGGGGTGGTTGGGTGGGGGCGGGGATAGACAATGGGTTGGCACAGACAATCCGCCGGTCCGCCGCAGCGACGGCGCGGCGTGGTCCGGGTGGCCGGCTGGGGGGCGACGGCCGCAGCCGCGCTCGTGGCACTCGCCGAGACCCTCGGCGCCTGGGACTCTTTGCTCGCCCATGCCTGGCCATGGGACGCTGCGCCGCCCTTGACCGGCGCGGCGTCCGGCCTCGGCGCGGATGGCGAGGCCAGTTCGGTGCGAACGATCACCGGCGACGTCTGGCAGAACAATTCCAGGAACGTGTTCCTGTACAACACCGCCTTCCGCGTCGCCGTGACGCGCGCCACCGACGATGCGTCGGCCCCCAGGCAGGAACTGCGGGACGAGCTTCTCTCCGTGCTGGACGGGCTGGTCGGAGCCGATCAGCCGCTGTCGGCCGAGCGGACGCAGGCGCTGGGGCAGCGGCTGGGGGTGATCCTCGACCAGGCCCCGCTCTCGTCCTATCGCCTCAACGGCGGGGAATTCACGCTGCGGCCGGGCAAGGCCTTCTACCTGCCGGACGGCGACGACAGCATCGCCTTCGCCGGCCCCGCCCCGGATGGAGCGCCCGACGCCATCGCCATCCGCCGCAACGGCCGGCAAAGCACCATGGCGGTGGGCGCGATCCGCGAATTCCGTCGCGGTGCGGAGACCTGCCGGTTGCTGCTGCACGAGATCGCGCCGGACTTTGCAGCGGCGACCTTCTCCTACGCCTGCCGTCTCTGACAGCCGGTGCCGCGCCGGGCCTCGCGCCGTCAGCCCCCGAGCTTGCTGTTCTGGCAGCCGGCCGCCACGCACTCGCGGTAGCGGTCCTGCAGGAACTGCGAGCGCCGGATCGTCATGTCCGACGCGCAGCTGATGTTGACGAAGAACTTGTCGCCCTCGTGACGCGAGCACTCGGCGTTACGCTCCTCGATCCAGCTCCGCTGCGTGTTCCGCAGCGTCGCCTTGCCTTCGTCGTTGAGCCTGGCCATCACCTTCTTGTAATTCTCGTTCAGCTCCTTGTCGGCTTCCAGGTACACCTTGTTCAGGCAGTAGAGGCCGTCGAAGTCGTTCACCGGCTTATCACAGTTGGACTGGGCATAGGCCGCCGTCGCCGAGCCGAACACCACAACAAAGGCCAGCATCTTCCTCATCGCTTCCTCTCCTTCCGAGAACCCTCTGGAGTTTGCGCGGAACATTCCCCGGACGCGCTCGACAATCTGTTTAGCAAAATCCATCAACCGCGTCCTGAATCCGTAATTAAGAAGCCGACCGCAGCCAGGGACCGGGTCGCTGACCCACGCCGGCCTCTGCGGACGTGCGTTTCCGGGACACCTGAGTCATCCTTTCCCGCGTTGCCACGCTGTCACCTGGCCGAAGCCTGGAGGATCGACGCATGCTGATGACCGCCGCCGATTACCGTGAGTCGCTGAGGGCCTATACGCCGCGGGTCTTCGTCAACGGCGAGCGGATCGGCTGCGTCGCCGACGCGCCGATCCTCCGGCCGGGCCTGTCCGCCATCGGTGTGACCTATGACCTGGCGCACGTGCCGGCGCACGCGGCGGTGATGACGGCGACGCAGGCCAGTTCCGGCAGGACCGTCAACCGCATGCTGCACGTGGACGAGACCCCGGACGACCTGCTGCTGAAGCTCGAGGCGGTTCGACTGGTCTGCAAGATTTCCGGCTGTGCGCAGCGCTACCTCGGCCACGACGCCTTTGGCGGAATTCTGGAAGGAACGCGCCGGGCCGACGACCGCTTCGGCACCGATTACCACCAGCGGTTCCGCAACTGGATGCACGAGGTGCAGGATCGCGACCTCGCCATCGGCATTGCGATGACCGACGCCAAGGGCGACCGCTCCAAGCGTCCCGGCGAGCAGGCCAATCCCGACGCTTACGTGCACATCAAGCAGCGCCGCAGGGACGGCCTCGTCCTCTCGGGCACCAAGGCCATCGTCACCGCGGCACCCTATGTCCACGAGTTCCTGGTGATGCCCTGCCGCACCCACCGGCCGGAGGACGCGGACTGCGCGGTGGTCTGCGCCGTGCCGGTCGATGCCGGGGGCGTCACCATCGTCGCCCGCAAGGCGGGCCGGCCGGGACAGATTGATGCGCCCTATTCCAGCAAGTACGGCCAGACCACCGGCGTGGTGATGTTCGACGACGTGTTCGTCCCGTGGGACCGGGTGTTCCTGGCGGGCGAGACCGAGGAGGCGGGGGTGGCGACGACCGCCTATGCGACGCATCACCGTCACACCTGCATCGCCGCGCGGGCCGGCTTCGGCGATCTGCTGATCGGCGCCGGCGCCCTAATGATCGAGGCCAACGGGCTCGATGCGGACCGGCACCCGCACATCCGCGCGGACATGGTCGAGCTGATCAAGATCGTCGAGGGGTTCTACGCCTGCGGCGTCGCCGCTTCGGTCTACGGCACGCGGGGGGCAGCCGGCAACATGATGCCGGATCCGGTCTTCTCCAACATCGGCAAGCTGCTGCTGGCGACGCAGATTTACGACATGCATCGCCTGGCCCACACCGTATCCGGCGGATTGATCGTGGCGCTGCCGGGTCCGGACGAGGACCACAATCCCGAGACGGCGGCACAGCTGAGCGCCGTCCTCGCCGGGCGCCCGGATGTGCCCTACGCCAGCCGGATGCAGGTGGCGCGTTTCATCGAGGATCTGACCGTCTCCGATCAGGCCGGCTGGTATTCGGTGATCTCGCTACATGGCGGCGGCTCGCCGGAAGCGATGAAGCGGGAGATCTGGCGCAACTACCCGGTGGGCGAAAAGGTCGAGCTGGTCGAGGCGCTGCTCGATCGCGGCGCCTCTAACGACGGCGGGCGAGTCTCGAAGCAGCCGGGCCGGTGCTGTCCGACCGGCTGCCAGATCGCCGAACTGCCCGGCATCGACGCCCGCCCGACGCCCGCCCTCTCACCCGCCGAATAACGCGGATGCCGGGGCGGCGGACGTGCCGCGTTAATGCCCGAGGTCGAACAGGTCGCGGAGGTGGCTTGGTTGCGAGCGCAGGTATTGCGACGGGGCGCGGACCTTGGCGCCCAGGTGGGCGGCGGCGTGCCAGGGCCAGCGCGGGTCGTAGAGGATGGTCCGGGCGAGCGCGATCAGGTCGGCGTCGCCGGTCCCGACGATCGCTTCGGCCTGCTCGAAGCCGGTGATCAGGCCGACCGCGATCACCGGCATTCTAGTCGCCGCTTTCACCCCGCGGGCGAGCGGCACCTGGTAGCTCGGCCCGATCGGGATCCGCTGCTCGGGACTGAGGCCGCCGCTGGACACGTGGATCGCCGAGCAGCCCCGCGCCTCCAGCGCCGCGGCCAGCTCCAGGGTCTCGGCGAGGTCCCAGCCACCGTCAACCCAGTCGCTGGCGGAGACCCGAACGGTCACTGGCCGCTGCGGCGGAACGACCGCACGCACCGCGTCGAACACTTCGAGCGGAAAGCGCATGCGGTTGGCGAGGCTGCCGCCGTAGTCGTCCTCGCGCCGGTTGGACAGCGGCGACAGAAACTCGTGCAGCAGGTAGCCGTGCGCCCCGTGGAGTTGCACGGCGTCCAGCCCGAGCCGCATGGCGCGCCGCGCCGAGTCCGCGAACGCCTCGCGGATGCGCGCCAGCCCGTCGCGGTCGAGCGTCTGCGGCGGGTTGTCGTCCGCGGCAAAGGCGACCGGCGAGGGTGCCAGCGTCTGCCAGCCGTTGGCACCGTCGTCGGGCGGAAGTTGCCGGCCGCCCTTCCACGGCACCTCGGTCGAGGCCTTGCGGCCGGCATGCGCAAGCTGGATGGCCACCGGGATATCCGACCACTTGCGGATGCTCTCCAGCACCCGGCGCATCGCAGCCTCGTTCTCGTCCGACCACAGGCCCACGTCCGCGTAGGTGATCCGGCCTTCCGGCAGCACCGCCGTCGCCTCGATGGTCAGCAGCGCAGCACCAGACAGCGCCAGATGGCCGAGATGGATCAGGTGCCAGTCGGTCATGCAGCCGTCCACCGCCGAATACTGGCACATCGGCGCGATGACGATGCGGTTGGCGAGCGTCACGCCCCCGACGCTGAAGGGCGAAAACAGAACACTCATGATGCTCCTCCGGCGGGACGGGCGCAAGAACCGGGACGGGCACGCTTCCACCTTGCAAGATGGGACGCGGCAACGCCGGTTACACCTGACTGCCAGTTATGCGGCGTGCTGAAGCAGGCGCGCCAGAACGGCGCGCCCCTCTGAGCCGGGAAGCCTGCCGCCGTCCTGTCATTGCGAGCCCGCGAAAGCGGGCGCGGCAATCCACTGCCGCAGAATGGCCAACGACAGTGGATTGCTTCGCTGTCGCTCGCAATGACGGCGGAGAGCCGTCAGTTGCGTGCGGAGAGCAGGCCGCGGGCGATGACCTGGGCCTGGATCTCCGCGGCGCCCTCGAAGACGTTGAGGATGCGGGCGTCGCACAGTACGCGGCTGATCGCGTATTCCACCGCGTAGCCGTTGCCGCCGTGGATCTGCAGGGCGTTGTCGGCGTTCGACCAGGCGACGCGCGCGGCCAGCAGCTTGGCCATGCCGGCCTCGATGTCGCAGCGGCGGTCGCTGTCCTTCTGCCGGGCGCTGTCGTAGCTGAGCTGGCGGGCGATCATCGTCTCCACCGCCATCCAGGCGAGCTTGCCGGCGACGCGCGGGAATTCGAAGATCGGCCGGCCGAACTGGACGCGCTCCTGCGCGTACTTCATGCCCAGCTCCATCGCGTTCTGGGCGACGCCGACGGCGCGCGCCGCGGTCTGGATGCGGGCGCTCTCGAAGGTCGCCATCAGCTGCTTGAAGCCCTGACCCTCCTGCTGGCCGAGCAGGTTCTTCGCCGGCACGGTGAAGTCATCGAATCCCAGCTCGTATTCCTTCATGCCGCGGTAGCCGAGCACCTCGATCTCGCCGCCGGTCATGCCGTCGGCGGGGAACGGATCACCGTCGGTGCCGCGCGGCTTCTCCGCAAGGAACATCGACAATCCCTTCCAATCCTTGGTGGCGGGATCGGTGCGCGCCAGCAGCGTCATCAGGTCGGTGCGCGCGGCGTGCGTGATCCAGGTCTTGTTGCCGGTGATGCGGTAAACATCGCCATCGCGCACGGCGCGGGTGCGCAAGGACCCGAGGTCGGAGCCGGTGTTCGGCTCGGTGAAGACGGCCGTAGGCAGGATCTCGCCGGACGCGAGCTTCGGCAGCCAGGTTTCCTTCTGCTCGTCGGTGCCGCCGAG
This sequence comes from Rhodospirillales bacterium, assembly GCA_036787145.1. Classification (GTDB taxonomy): domain Bacteria; phylum Pseudomonadota; class Alphaproteobacteria; order Rhodospirillales; family Defluviicoccaceae; genus Defluviicoccus. The sequence goes on along the minus strand of DAIQPV010000041.1, from coordinate 7,526 downwards.
GCGGATCAGTTCGGCGGCGATCTCCGAGCGGGTGCCGAGCGAGCCCACGCCGATATAGCCCCGCGACAGCTCCTCGGTGACGACGCACATCGCCATCTTTTCCATCTCGAGGCCGCCGTACTGCTCGGGGATGGTCAGGCCGAAGACGCCGAGTTCGGCCATTTCCTCGATGATCTCCATCGGGATCAGCTCGTCGCGCTCGTGCCAGCCATGGGCGAAGGGGATCACCTTCTCCTCGCTGAAGCGGCGGAACTGGTCGCGGATCATGCCGAGAGTTTCGTCGATGCCGAGATCGCCGAAGTTGCCGTCGGCGATCAGCTGGGCAATGCGCATGCGCACCGCATCGGTGTTGCCATCGGCGATCAGACCGGTGACGGCCGGCGTGTGGAACGCCTGCAGCGCGGCTTCGGAGACGCCCATGTCGCGCGGGCGCACCCATTCGACCTGGGTCATCGGGATGCCGCCGGCGATCTGCGACAGATACTCCCCGTACGCCGACTGCAGCATCAGCTGTTCGAGCTCGCTCAGCCGGCCTTCGCTCTCCAGCCGCTCGACCCAGGCCAGCATCTGCTGCAGACCAGCCACATAGGTGGCAACCCAGGCGTAGCCGTGCACCGCGAACTGCTGTTCATCGAGCAGCGCGGAATCCAGACGGCCACCGCGCACCACCATCTTCGAGACGCCGGTGCGCACCTCGACCAGGAGATGACGGGCGGCGCCGAACGCCTCGACGCACGTGGGGATCAGGTCGGCGATGACCGGGCTCTTGCTCGCGGCGACGGCGACGTCCATGGCTGTAGCTCCCGCTGGCGAACACGGCCGCGCGGCGGCCGCGCTCTCTTTTCTGGACAGGAGGCGGGTGCCGCCCTCGGCGGCACCCGCTCCGCGTTCTTGAACCCGCGTGGTCGCCCGCAGGCGCTTTGCGGGTCGGAGGACTTAGTCGATCAGCTTGCGGACGATGTCGGTCATCGACAGCACGCCCACCGGCTTTTCCTTCTCGGAGACGACGAGGCGGTGGATACGCCGCTTCATCATTTCGGTGATCGCCACCGACAACTTTTCGCCGGCGTCGATCATCGCGCAGCCTTCGGTCATCACGTCGCCCACCGACATCTTGCGGGCGTCTTCCATGGAGCGCCCCTGACGCGCCATCACGATGTCGGTCTGCGATAGCACGCCCACGGCGCGATCGTTCTCGATCACCACCAGTGCGTGCACGTCCTTGTCGATCATCACCTTCGAGGCGGTGGCGACGTCGTCGCTGCGGGCGCAGGAGATGATGCCGGGGTGCATCCGGTCGCGCACCAGGGTGCCGTCGTCCTGAATTTCCGGGATTTCCGCCGTCGACTCCAGGTCGGGCAGCGGTGCGGAGATGGGATAAGGATGGCGCATCTTCGGCTCGTGCAGGTCGCCCTTCGGCAGGGTTGCGGTTGCCACGGCCGCAGGCGCGTCGCCCGACTTGCCCAGTCCGAACTCGGGCGCGCCGATCAACACCGCCATGTTGCCGTGCGGGTGCTTGTTGTCGTGCATCAGCTGATGCGAGAGCGGCAGCTCCTCGTAGGTAAAGGCCCGCGACATGCAGGGGTTGAGCTTGCCGGCCAGCGCCAGCTCGTTCATCGCATAGCACTGCTCGTCGTTGGCGAAGTGCGATCCCTGGAACCGCTTCTGCCGCATCCACAGGTAGCGCAGGTCGATGGTGGCGTTGTAGCCGGTGGTGCCGGCGCAGATGACGATCATGCCGCCGGTATCGCAGACGAACATGGACGTGGGAATGGTCGACTCACCAGGATGCTCGAAGACCAGCGTCGGCGAGCGCTTCTCGCCCAGCACTTCCCAGATGGCGGCACCGAAGGAGCGCACACCCTTCAGCCAGTTGTTGTAGCCGACCGTGTCCTTCCAGTGCGGCAGCATGCCCCAGTGGTCGAACTTGCGGCGGTCGATGCAGCCCTTGGCACCGAGCTTGATGCAGTAGTCGATCTTGTCGTCGCCCGAGATCACCGCGATCGGCACGGCACCCGCCGCCTTGGCAATCTGGATGGCCATCGAGCCGAGGCCACCGGCACCGCCCCAGATCAGCACCGGATCGCCCGGCTTCATCGCGTGCTCCGGCCAGCCGTGCAGCATCCGCCAGGCGGTGGCCGCAACCAGCACGTAGGACGCCGACTCTTCCCAGGTCATGTGCTTGGGCTTCGGCATGCACTGATGCGCCTGCACCCGGGTGAACTGCGCGAAGCTGCCGAAGTTGGTCTCGTAGCCCCAGATGCGGAAACTGTTGGCGTACATCGGATCGTTGCCGGCCGTGACCCACCGCTCGTTGCGGTCCCAGGTGGCGCAGTGCACAACGACTTCGTCGCCGACTTTGACGTTCTTTACGTCCTTTCCGATCTTGTAGACGATGCCCGAGGCGTCGGAGCCGCCGATGTGGAAATCTTCCTTCTCGCCACCTTTCTGCCGGATCTTGATGACGTCGATCGGAATACCCAGCCCGGCCCAGACGTTGTTGTAGTTGACGCCGGCGGCCATGACATAGACAAGGACTTCGTCGTCCTTGATCGACGGAGTCTCGACGACTTCTTTCTGGAATGCGGACGTCGGCTGACCAAAGCGGTTCGACCGGATCAACCATGCGTTCATTTTTGCCGGCACTTCGCCCACCGGCGGTTGCTCACCGATGGCGTATAAGTCCTTGTTCATGGTCGTTACCATTTCGTTCCTCCGCACCCTGGCCGATACCGTTTGAAAGAGCTTGAGCCGTCTCTTGCGGCGCCCGGTCCCTGCGCCGCCGACGCCCACACCGGCGGCGACCTGGCGCCCGTCCCGACGCGCCTCGCCGCAAAGAAGAACGTTTGTTCTAAACGGTCGCCGCTATCTTCGCAATGCACAATTTGTTAGTTTAAACTTGCTTCCGCCGGGTATCGGCGGCACGATTTTTCACAATTCAGCGGCATCGCAGGGCCCCGCTTGGCGCTTTGGGAGGGACAAAATGGCCGAACAGTTAGCAAGTGCAAAACAACCTGCGGGCAAGCGCGAAGCTCCCACCCTCGGCGTGGCAGTCGAGCCTGAGGATAAGGCTCCTCAGCCTCACCAGATCGTCGACGCCAAAGGCAACGTGACCCGCGAAAAGCCGTGGATCATCCGCACCTACGCCGGCCACTCCAGCGCCAAGGCGTCAAACGAGCTGTACCGGTCCAACCTGTCGCGGGGCCAGACCGGACTGTCGATCGCATTCGATCTCGCCACGCAGTGCGGCTACGATTCCGACGACTCGATCGCCCGTCCCGAGGTGGGCAAGGTCGGCGTGCCGATCAACAGCCTCGATGACTTCCACATGCTGTTCGACCAGATCCCCCTCGAGGAAATGAACACCTCGATGACGATCAACGGCACCGCGATGTGGCTGCTGTCGCTCTACGTCGCACTCGCCCGGGAGCGCGGCATCGACATCAAGAAGCTTACCGGAACGACGCAGAACGACCTCATCAAGGAATACCTCGCCCGCGGCACGTATATCTACCCGCCCGACGCGAGCCTGCGCATCATCGCCGAGATGTATGAGTTCTGCCTGGAGGAGATCCCCGCCTGGAATCCCTCCAACATTTGCAGCTACCACCTGCAGGAGGCCGGCGCCACACCGGTGCAGGAACTCTCCTTCGCGCTCGCCAACGCCATCGGGCTGCTTGACCTGCTCAAGAAACGCGGCAAGTTCACCAACCGGCAGTTCGAGAAGGCGGTCGGACGGATCAGCTTCTTCGTCAACGCCGGCATGCGGTTCGTCGAAGAGATGTGCAAGATGCGCGCCTTCTCCGAGTTGTGGACCGAGATCACCCGCGAACGCTATGGCGTCACCGACGAGCGGCTCACCCGGTTTCGCTACGGCGTGCAGGTCAACTCGCTGGGGCTCACCGAGGTGCAGCCCGAGAACAATGCCTGGCGGATCATTCTTGAGGCGCTCGGGGTCACGCTGAGCCGCGACGCGCGCTGCCGCGCCCTGCAGTTGCCGGCCTGGAACGAGGCCTTATCGCTGCCCCGCCCGTGGGACCAGCAGTGGTCGCTGCGACTGCAGCAGATCCTGGCCTACGAGACCGACCTGCTCGAGTATCCCGATCTGTTCACCGGCAGCGTCGTCGTCGAGTCGAAGGTCAACGCGCTCAAAGAACAGGCCAAGGCCGAGATCGACCGGATCCTCGAGATGGGCGGCGTCGTCAGCGCCATCGAGAACGGCTACATGAAGTCCGCCCTGGTCCGGTCGATGTCCGAGCGGGTCAGCCGGATCAACACCGGCGAGCAGGTGGTCGTCGGGCTGAACAAATGGACCGACGCGATCCCCTCGCCGCTCACCGGCGGAGACGATGGCGGCCTGTTCATCCTCGACGACAGCGCCACCCGCGACACGCTCGACAACCTGGCCAAGGTGCGGCGGAACCGGGATCCGGAGCGGGTCAAGGCAGCGCTCGCCGCGCTGAAGGAAGCGGCGAAGAGCGGTGAGAGCATGATGGAACCCTCCATCGAATGCGCCCTGGCGCGCGTGACCACGGGAGAGTGGGCCCGCGCGCTGCGGCAGGTGTTCGGCGAGTACCGGCCCTCGACCGGGGTGGACGGGCAGCGGCTCGGGCTGACCGGCGACCGGGTGGACGCGCTGCGCGCCCGCATCGACGCCCTGGTTGAGACGCTGGGCCACCGGCCGCGCATCGTGGTGGGTAAGCCCGGCCTGGACGGGCACTCCAACGGCGCCGAGGTCATCGCGGTGTCGGCCCGGCACGTCGGCTTCGACGTGATCTACTCGGGAATCCGGCTCTCCGCCGAAGAGATCGTCCGCTCCGCCGTTGAAGAGGGCGCCGATCTGATCGGTGCGTCCGTGCTCTCCGGATCCCATGTCGAGCTTGCGGCGCAGATCATGGACGGGCTAAAGGCCGAGGGCGCCGACGAGTCGATCAAGGTGGTGCTCGGCGGCATCATCCCGGTCCCCGACTTCGCCAAGCTCCAGGCCCTTGGTGTTGCCAAGGTGTTCACTCCCTCGAACTACGACCTTCTCGACATCATGGAGTCCGTCGTCGGCCTGCTCGAGGAACAGCCGTGACGCTGGACGTGCTGCCCCGTCGACAGGCTGGTCGACCGGCCGTCAACCCGACTGAACTCGCCGAACGGGCGCTGACCCGGGCGCGTCACCCCGTCGCCCGCCTCGTCTCCCTCGCCGAGGACAGCCGCAGCCACGCCTCGGCGACGTGTGATGAAGTGATCGCCGTGTTGGAGGCCGACGCCGAGCGACGCAACCACGTTGCCCGGGTCCTCGGCGTCACCGGCAGCCCGGGCTCGGGCAAGTCCTCGCTCCTGTCCCGGGTCACCAACGCCATGGTCGCGGCCGATCCGGAGCTGACGGTCGCGGTCGTGGCCGTCGATCCGTCCAGCCCGACCTCCGGCGGATCCTTACTGGGCGATCGGGCCCGGATGGTCCTCGACGGCGCGCAGGACCGCATCTACTTCCGCAGCCAGGCCTCCGCAACCGCACTCGGCGGCCTGGCGCCGACGACTTTCCAGGTGTGCCGGGCGCTGTCGCTGATCTTCGACTGCGTTATCGTCGAGACGGTGGGGGTCGGGCAGAGCGAGGCGGACGTCCGGCACCTGGCCGACCGCGTCTTCCTGGTGATGGCACCGCTCGGCGGCGACGAGATCCAATACCTTAAGGCCGGCATCATCGAAATCCCCGACGCGTTCGTCGTCAACAAATGGGACGAGCCGGCGGCGACGCGCACCTACCACCAGCTGCGCGGCAGCCTGTGGCTGGCCCGCCCGAGCGACGCGCACACCATTCCGATCTACCGGACCAGCGCCAAGACGGGACATGGCATCGACGACCTCGCGCACGGCTTCCTGAGCATGGTGACCGCGGCGAACGCGACGCCTGTCCGCGAGCGGGCCCCGCACTTCTTCACCGCCTGGGTGCGGGACGAATGGGGCGGCGTCGGCGCGCGGCACCTGGCCGAGCGACTCGGCGGGGCACGTGCGTTCCTGGCCACCCAGGACGGCTTCGCTTCCGCGCGCCGGTGCTTCGACGCCTCCATCCGGGCGGCGCTTCACGAGTAATCCTGGCGAACTCGCAGGCAAGTCAACCCTGTCGGGCTCGCACCCACAGCAATTGAAGGATGCAGACGTGCCCGCGCGAACGGCGAAAACCGATCGCGAGGAGCGGGGTTTCGCTCTATACGGTTCCGCGAAATATCGCGTCGCGCACGGATCCCGACCTGGGGGCATTCATGGATTTTCTCCTGCAGCTCGCAATCGTCCTCGTGTGCCTGTTTTACGGCGCGCGCAAGGGTGGCGTCGCCCTTGGCCTGCTCGGCGGCATCGGCATGGTCATCATGGTCTATGCCTTCGGGCTCAACCCCGGCAAGCCGCCGGTGGACGTCATGCTGACGATCATCGCCGTCGTCGCGGCGTCCGCGACCCTGCAGGCCTCGGGTGGACTCGATGTTTTGCTGCAGCTTGCCGAGCGGATGCTGCGGCGGAATCCCCGCATCATCTCGATCCTGGCACCGCTGACGACGTGCTTTCTGACGATCCTGTGCGGAACCGGGCACGTGGTCTACACGATGCTGCCGATCGTTTATGACATCGCGATCAAGAACAACGTCCGGCCCGAGCGGCCGATGGCGGCGAGCTCAATCGCGGCGCAGATGGGGATCATCGCCAGCCCGGTCTCGGTCGCCGTGGTCTCGCTGGTCGCCTTTCTCGCCAAGGCGCCGATCGACGGGCAGACGGTGGGTTTCGTTCAGCTCCTGTCGATCACCATTCCCTCGACGCTGTGCGGCGTCCTGGCCATCGGCCTCTTCAGCATGCATCGCGGCAAGGATCTGGACAAGGATCCGGAATTCCAGGCGCTGATCGCGAAACCGGAAAATCGCGACTACGTCTACGGCACCACCGCGTCGCTGCTCGAGGCCAGGCTTTCCCGCAACCAGTGGATCGCCATGCTGCTGTTTGTCGGCGCGATCGCAGTGGTGGCGATCCTCGGTGCGTTCGAGGGTCTCCGCCCGCGGATCGACGGCAAGCCGATGAACATGGTGCTGACCATCCAGATGTTCATGCTGCTGGCCGGAGCGCTGATCGTCATCATCACCAAGATGGATGCCTCGAAAATCGGCAAGACCGAGGTGTTTCGCGCCGGCATGGTCGCCGTGGTGGCGGTGTTCGGCATCGCCTGGACCGCCGACACCATGTTCGAGGCCCATCTGCCGACGCTGAAAGTGGCGCTCGGCGACATCGTCCGGGAACACCCTTGGACCTACGCGTTGACCCTGCTCATCGTCTCCAAGTTCGTCAACTCGCAGGCGGCGGCGATCGCGGCGCTGGTGCCGGTGGCGCTGTCGATCGGCGTGCACCCGGGCTATGTCGTGGCGTTCGCGGCGGCCTCCTACGGCTACTACATCCTGCCGACCTACCCCAGCGATCTTGCCGCCATCCAGTTCGACCGCTCGGGCACCACCCACATCGGCAAGTTCGTGATCAACCACAGCTTCATCCTGCCGGGG
>DAIQPV010000040.1:0-14983 GCA_036787145.1 Rhodospirillales bacterium | reverse complement strand
CGCAAGAGCAAGTCCGGCTGCGCCCGCCGCCCTTCTTTTCGCCGCCGCCTTCGCCACCGCCGCGGGGACGGCCCTTGAACTGAACACAGTCGACGAACTCAGCGGTCAGGGCGCTGACGCTGTAGAACACGAACTGCCTTGCGGTAAGGAAATCCGCATCGACCCGTGTCAGGTCGTTGGTGGTAAGCGCGATCTTCACATGGCCGCGGGTCGGTGCATTTGGGGTCGTCATCTGTTTCTCCTTGCGTCATCGTCACTCCACCGTCGCACCTCTTCCGTCACCCCCGGGCTCGTCCCGGGGGTCCATGGATTGCCGGGCAAGCCCGGCAATGACGTGGGAGAATCGACGGCGGTCGAGGAAGTCCGGGTGCCCTGGCCCTTGCCTACCAAGTGTTCAGGATCCACTCGCGGCGCTTGGTGTATTCCATGTGCGCGAACATCGTGTTGGCGATGCTCTCGCCCAGGTGCATCGCGCCGCGATAGCCGATCGTCGGATGGCGCTGCAGCCCGGCGCGGTCGAACGTCGGGAAGCCGACGCGCACCATCAGGATGTTGGCGTCGATGGCGATGTAGCGGCCCTTCGAGTGGCCCAGGATCAGATCGAGCTCGACCTCCTTGTTCTTGATCCGCCGCTCCAGCTCCCCCGCCTTCATACCGGTTCAGGCTGATCGAGCCGATGGCATTGGCGGTGTTCTGAAGGTCCTCGACAGTGGTGGAGCCTTCCGTCTGCAGCGACTTGTCCGGCAGCATCGGCGAGTCGAAGCGGTTGGTATCCATCAGGATCGTCGCGTCGACGCCCATCTCGTCCAGGTAGAACCTGAGCTCGGCGACGTCGCCGGGGTTGACCCAGCCAGTGAACACGTTGAGCTTGCCGCTGGGCTTGTCCTTTTTCGCCAGGGTCTTGACGAGCGACTTGACCGCCTCGTCGTAGCCGCTGACCTGGCTGCCCTTCGCGCGCGTACTTTCGGAACAGGAACGTACCAGACGGAGCGTTTTCGCCGGCGAGCGAAGGCGGCCTATCGCGATTGAGCGGCCCTGAGCGGCGGACCGCAGCGCGAGGCCCGATGGTCGGTCTGGCGGTCGGGTTTGGAGGCGGGGGTCAGTATAAGGCCAGGAGGTGGAAGGCCCGGAGGCGGAAGGCCCGGAGGCGGAAGGCCAGGAGGCGGAAAGCCAGGACGGGCGCGCCGGGTGGTGTCCGCCGGTAGAAAGCCGGCGGACACGCAAGGCGTGGCGGGCTAGACTTCGCGGGCCGGTGTGAAGGATTTGCCGCAGACGCAGGTCGCTTCGGCCTGCGGGTTCTGAAAGACAAAACTCGCTCCGTCCAGACCCTCGACATAATTGACCCGGGTTCCCCTGATCAATTCGGCGGCTGCCTGATCGACGAAGATGGGAAGCCCGTCAAATTCGAGAGTACTGTCGGTGGCTCTGGCTCCTGGTTCGAGATCGAGTTTGAACTTCAGCCCGGCACAACCACCTTCGACCAGCGTTATCCGCACGCCGCTCGCCTCGCCCGAGGTGCCCTCAATGGCGCGCTTCATCGCCGCGATGGCGCTTTCCGTCATTTCCAACATCATCGTCTCCTGTTTCGTTGGATCCGAAGAAACATCCAGCAAGCGTCGGGCCAGCCGTTCGTGCGCAAGACGCTGGCCATGTTTGAAGGGACCGTTTGAAAGGTGGCCTTTGATGGCGCGGCAGCGCCGGAGCGGAGAGCGATCGTCCTCGTCCTCTACCAGCAGCAGGAGCTTGCCAAGTTGCCCTCGGCGATGCAGGCAAAGACGCTTGTGGCGGACGAGCTGAGCGCGGGGCGAGTCATCGTCCCTGAGTCCGGCCGCTATTTTGCATGGCGGCGATCGACTCCATCCGTCGGGGGCGAGATTTCGCATCCACATCCGTCGTCTGCGGTTTTCATGAGCGACAGCAGTCTCACCATCCTTCTCATTGAAGAAAACCCAGTGCGCGCCGCCATCCTCGAAGACGGGATGCGGCAGTCCGGATATTCCCGCATCGTTCGCATCGCCGACATGGTCAATCTTCCGGACAAAATCTGTACTGTCGATCCCGATGTTGTCGTGATCGGCCTCGAGAACGCCTGCCGGGACACGCTGGAGCAGATGTTTCAGGTTTCCCGCACCGTGCGCCGGCCGATCGCGATGTTCGTCGATAACGATGACACGGCGATGATCCAGGCCTCGGTCGATGCCGGCGTCAGCGCCTATGTCGTCAATTGCCTGAGCAAGGCGCGGGTGCGGCCGATCATCGATATCACCATCAGCCGTTTCCACGCCTTCCGCCGGCTGCAGGAGGAACTGGCACAGGCGAAGGAGGCCCTCGAGGCGCGAAAGGTCATCGAGCGCGCGAAAGGCATCCTGATGCAGCAACACTCCCTGAGCGAGGAAGAGGCCTACAAAATGATGCGCCGCTCCGCCATGAGCCAGAAGCGCAAGCTGTATGACATCGCGCAGAGCGTGGTGACCGCAGCGCAGCTCCTCACCCGCGTCTGAGGCCCGGCCAATGCGCGGCCCCGACCTCCTCGCCGATGACGCCGACCGGCATCCGTCCGGCCACACGCGGCCTACCGTCACCCTCGGGTTCATCCCGCTGACCGACTGCGCCGTACTCGCGGTTGCCCGCGAACTGGGCTTTGCCGCCCGCGAGGGCATCGATCTGCAGCTCGTCCGCGAGGTGTCCTGGGCGAACATCCGCGACAAGGTTGCCTTCGGGCTGCTCAATGGTGCCCAGATGCTGGCTGGCATGCCGATCGCTGCCGCTCTCGGCGTCAACCAGACACCGATGCGCATGCTCGCCCCGTTCTGTCTCAATCGCAACGGCAACGCGATCTCGGTTTCCCAGGACCTCTTCGCCGAATTGACTGAGCCGGGCGGCCTCGAACCCGGCGCTGTCGGGGCGGGCAGGGCGCTGCGCCGCGTGATCGCCAGGCGGCGAGGGTCTGGCGCGCCGATGCTCACCTTCGGCATGGTCTATCCCTTCTCCTGCCACAACTACGAGCTGCGCTACTGGATGGCGGCGAGCGGCATCGATCCCGACACCGACGTTCGCCTGGTCGTCATCCCGCCGCCGCTGATGGTGGACAGCCTTCGCGAGGGACATGTCGACGGCTTCTGCGTCGGTGAACCCTGGAACAGCCTTGCGGTCGAGGCCGGATATGGGCGGATCATCGTCAGCAAGGCGGAGCTGTGGCATCATGGCGTCGAGAAGGTGCTCTGTGTTCCGGACAACTGGGCGGTGGCGAACGCCGGCACCCTGGCCGCCCTGATCCGTGCGCTTGATCGCGCTGCCGCGTGGGCCGAGCAAGCCGATAACCGGGGGCAGCTGGCAGCACTGCTGGCGGGCCCTGCCTATCTCGATCTTCCGGAGCCGGTGATTGTGCGTGCGCTGGCCGGGGAGATGATCGTCGGTCCCGGGCAACCGCCGCGGAAGGTCAGCGACTTCCTGGTGCTGCATCGGGAGCGGGCCAATCATCCATCCGTCGCCCAGGCGCTCTGGATCTATGCTCAGATGGTCCGGTGGCGACAGGTCGAGCGCAGCCCGGGCGACGAGGCGATCGTGCGCGCCGTCTTTCGCCCGGACATCTATCGCGCCGCACTTGCGGGAGAGCCTTGGCCGCTTGTCCCGCCGGGCGCCGACAGCGAGTTGGCCGAACTTGACCCCACGAAGCTGTTCGACGGCAGGCCCTTCGATCCGGCGCACATCGACGCCTATTTAGCGGAGGACCTCCGCTCCAGTTACGCAGGCAATTCGCCTAATTCGTAGGCATGCGCTGTCGTGAGTCATTGCATCTGATGATCATTTGACCAGATGATTGCGGCGCGCTGGATCCAAGCCCCACGGCTAACGCTCTGAAACGCAAGGAAACCCCCGCGCATCGATCCGGGGGCATTTTCCGGCACACCGCTTGCACACACTGTCCTCGGCACCAACGCTGCTGCCCTACCTGTGGCCTGAGTGAACAGGCTTGCGAGGCGACGCTGCCTTCGCCCCCGGAACCGGGAAGCAGGTGGCGTTCTCACGGGCAGAGTTCCGCGGTTCTTGCGCTTCGGCCCCGGCCGGCGCGCCAGCGGCAGCGACAGAAGGAAGACTTCGAGGAATGCCGACCACCATTCGACAAGTATCCATCGCCGCACGGGCAGTGCAGCGTCTCGCGCGTGCCGGATGTCTGGCCGTCGTGCTGGCAACGACCGGAGCAGCCGCGCCGGCGACGGCCGGGCAGCTTCCGCTCGAAAAGGAAGAACTCAAACTCGGCTTCATCAAGCTGACCGACATGGCGCCGCTCGCCATCGCCTACGAGAAGCATTTCTTCGAAGACGAGGGCCTCTTCGTCACCCTTGAGCCGCAGGCCAATTGGAAGGTCCTGCTGGACCGGGTGATCACCGGCGAACTTGACGGCGCCCACATGCTGGCCGGACAGCCGCTGGGGGCGACGATCGGCTACGGGACCCAGGCTCACATCATCACCGCCTACAGCATGGACCTCAACGGCAACGGCATCACCGTCTCCAACGAGGTCTGGAACATGATGAAGCCGGGACTGCCGAAGGGTCCGGACGGCAAGCCGCTGCACCCGATCGAGGCGAAGTACCTGAAGCCCGTGGTCGAGAAGTTCAAGCAGCAGGGCCGACCCTTCAACATGGGCATGGTGTTCCCGGTCTCGACCCACAACTACGAACTTCGCTACTGGCTCGCCTCAGGCGGCCTCAATCCCGGCTTCTACTCTCCTGGCAACGTGACCGGCCAGATCGAGGCGGACGTCCTGCTCTCGGTGACGCCGCCACCGCAGATGCCGGCAACCCTGGAGGCAGGCACGATCTCCGGCTATTGCGTCGGCGAGCCGTGGAACCAGCAGGCGGTGATCAAGGGCATCGGTGTGCCGGTGATTACCGACGACGAGATCTGGAAGAGCAATCCGGAAAAGGTGTTTGGGGTCACCGCCGAATGGGCGGCGAAAAACCCGAACACCCACCTTGCACTGGTCAAGGCGTTGATCCGTGCCGGCCAGTGGCTGGACGAGAACAACAACGCCAACCGCAAGGAGGCGGTCGCCATTCTTGCCAAGTCCGAGTATGTCGGCGCCGATGCGGGCGTGATTGCCAACTCGATGACCGGCACCTTCGAATATGAAAAGGGCGACAAGCGAGCGGTCCCCGACTTCAACGTGTTTTTCCGCTACTTCGCCACCTATCCCTATTACTCCGATGCCGTCTGGTACCTCACCCAGATGCGCCGGTGGGGGCAGATCGCCGACGGCAAGCCGGACGGCTGGTATGCCGAGACGGCGAAGAACGTCTACCGTCCGGACATCTATCTGAAGGCGGCGCGGATGCTGGTCGAGGAAGGCAAGGCCAGGGAATCCGACTTTCCCTGGGCCACCGACGGCTACCGCGAGCCCACCAGCGCGTTCATCGACGGCGTCACCTACGACGGCCACAAGCCCAACGACTATCTCAACCGGTTTGCCATCGGCCTGAAGGGCGATCAGCGCGTCGACGGCAGCCAGATCGTTGGTCAGGCGCAGAAATAGCGCCGGTCGCCCCGCTCCGCGTGATTGAGGAACAACATTCCCATGAACACGACCACTGCGCTTGAGTCCGCCGGCTCGAGCAAGAGCCCCGCTGCCCGCCCCACCCTCGGACTGCGCAAGCGCATCCAGGACGGTATCTCCCAGGTGTCCGGCTACTTCTCGATCCTGGGCCTCGGCTGGCTTGCTCCGCTCGCCCGGCTCGCGACCGGGGAAAACCCGCGCGAACAGCTCAAGGAACTGTGGGCCCAGCTCGGTATTCCCGTCGTCGCCCTGCTGGCCTTCCTTGCCCTGTGGGGATGGATCGCGCCCTCGGTGCAGACCAGCCTGGGCGCCATTCCGGGGCCGGCGCAGGTGTGGAGCGAGGCGAAGACGCTCTATGCCGATCACGTCGCCGAACGCCAGAAGGCGGCCGCGTTCTATGAGCGCCAGGAACAGCGCAATGCCGAACGCCTGGCCCAGGACCCCAACGCCGAGGTCAAGTGGCGGCAGTTTACCGGCAAGCCGACCTTCCTTGACCAGATCGCCACCAGCCTGCTCACCGTGTTCACCGGGTTTATGCTGGCAACCCTGGTCGCGGTCCCGCTCGGCATCTTCTGTGGCCTGTCGCGCACCATCAACTCCGCCCTCAATCCGCTGATCCAGCTGTTCAAGCCGGTCTCGCCGCTGGCGTGGCTGCCGATCGTCACCATGGTGGTCAGCGCCGTCTACACGACCGCCAATCCGATGTTCGAGAAGTCGTTTCTCAACTCGGCAATCACCGTGACGCTGTGCTCGCTGTGGCCGACGCTAATCAACACCGCGATCGGCGTGTCCTCGATCGACAAGGACCTGACCAACGTCGGCCGGGTGCTGCAGCTCACCTGGTGGACGAAGGTGCGCAAGCTCGTCCTGCCGTCGGCGCTGCCCTACATCTTCACCGGCCTGCGGCTGTCGCTCGGCGTCGGCTGGATGGTGCTGATCGCAGCCGAGATGCTGGCCCAGAACCCCGGCCTCGGCAAGTTCGTGTGGGACGAGTTCCAGAACGGATCGTCGGCCTCGCTCGCCCGCATCATGGTTGCCGTCTTCACCATCGGCATCATCGGCTTCCTGCTCGACCGCATCATGCAGGCTCTGCAGGCAGCCGTGACCCACTCCGCGACCCGCTGACCGGAAGGAGAAGCGAAGGATGGCGTTTCTCGAACTCGCCGGCGTCAGCAAGTCTTATGGCGAAGGCGCCAAGCGCACCGAGGTGCTGCGCAACATCAATCTGGAGATCGCGCAGGGCGAGTTCCTGGCGATCGTGGGCTTCTCGGGCTCGGGCAAGACGACCCTGATCAACACCATCGCCGGGCTGGTGCAGCCGGACAGCGGAGCGGTGCGGCTGAACGGCAGGCCGGTGACCGGCCCCAGCCCGGAGCGCGGCGTTGTCTTCCAGAGCTATTCGCTGATGCCGTGGCTCACGGTCTACGGCAACGTCGCGCTGGCCGTCGATGCGGTGTTCAAGAGCAAAAGCCGCGCCGAGCGGGACGCGCATACCCGACGCTATATCGAGATGGTGGGACTCTCCCACGCAATCGACCGGCGTCCGGCGGAGCTCTCGGGCGGCATGCGGCAGCGGGTTGCCGTCGCCCGGGCGCTGGCGATGAGCCCGGACATTCTGCTGCTCGACGAACCGCTTTCGGCGCTCGACGCACTCACCCGCTCGAAGCTGCAGGACGAGATCGAGGCGATCTGGGAGCGCGAACGCAAGACGGTTGTGCTGATCACCAACGATGTGGACGAAGCAATCCTGCTCGCAGACCGGATCATCCCGCTCACACCCGGGCCGCGCGCCACCATGGGACCAGAATTCCGTGTCCCGCTGGCGCGGCCGCGCGATCGCACGGCAATGAACCACTCCGGTGCCTACAAGAGCCTGCGCCGGCAGATCACTGAATACCTGATGACGGCGGCCAGCAGCCAGCGCGGCACCGCCCACGATGAATCGCTTGCGGCCCCCACCGTGGTGCCGATCAGCCTTGGCGGCCCGCCGCCGAAGGCCTACCGGGAGCACGCCGACAGTCCGATCGAGGAGCGGTACGTCGAGTTCCACAAGGTGCAGAAGTCGTTCCCGACCCCGAAAGGGCTGCTGACGGTGGTCGAGGACTTCACCCTGCGCATGCACAAGGGCGAATTCATCTCGCTGATCGGCCACTCGGGGTGCGGCAAATCCACTGTCCTGTCGATGGTCGCGGGCCTCGCCGATGTCAGCGGCGGCGGCATCATTCTCGATGGCCGCGAGATCCATTCGGCCGGGCCCGACCGGGGCGTGGTCTTCCAGGCGCCGAGCCTGTTTCCCTGGATGACCGCCGCTGAAAACGTCGCCCTCGGTGTCGACCGGGTCTACCCGCACGTCAGCCGCGCCGAGCGCCAGGACATCGTCCACTACTACCTCGACCGGGTCGGCCTTGGCGACGCCCTGCACCGGCGCGCCTCCGAACTCTCCAACGGCATGAAACAGCGGGTGGGCATTGCCCGCGCGTTTGCCCTGTCGCCGAAGCTGCTGCTGCTCGATGAGCCGTTCGGCATGCTGGACTCGCTCACCCGCTGGGAGCTGCAGGAGGTGCTGATGGAGGTGTGGGCCCGCACAAAGGTGAGTGCCATTTGCGTCACGCACGACGTCGACGAGGCGATTCTGCTCGCCGACCGGGTGGTGATGATGACCAACGGTCCGCATGCCCGCATCGGTCACATTATGCACGTGGACATTCCACGGCCGCGGACGCGCACCGCGCTTCTCGAGCATCCCGACTACTACCGCTACCGCGAGGCGTTGCTGACGTTCCTCGAGGAATACGAAAAGGGTGCGCCGGTTGCCGGCAAGCCAGGCACCTCGAACAGGAAGGCAGCCTGAGCGATGGATGCCCAACGCATGCGAGAGGGTGATGCCGTCATGGCGACGAGTCTCTTCAGGACACCGGTGAAAGCAGCGCCAGGGGTGGCAACGCCGAAGCGTTCCTTCATCCGCGCTACGGAAATCTGGGTGCCAGGCGCAGACGGTCGCTACCTGGAATTCTCGAACGGGCTTTACGGGCCGCTGACCGACTTCGAGCAGGTGAGTCAGCGGACACGGTTCGGCTATGACGAGGGCCTGCCCGGCAAGGCCTGGGCGGCCGGCCACCCGATCGTGCTGAAGGATCTCGTGGGCTCCTACTTCAAGCGCGGCGAGGCGGCGCAGGCGGCCGGGCTGACGTGCGCGCTGGCGCTCCCCGTGTTCGCCGGTGATGCACTGATCGCCGTCATGGTGCTGTTCTGCGGCGATGATCGGGAGCACGTCGGCGCCGTCGAGGTCTGGCACGCCGCGCCCGGCTCGATCGAAATGCGTCTGGTCGACGGCTACTATGGGACCGCCGACGTCTTCGAGTGGTACTCCCGCCACACTGGCTTCATGTGCGGCATCGGCCTGCCGGGAGCCGTGTGGGAGACCGGCATGCCGGTCGTCCTCGAAGATCTCGGCCGCTCGCGGCGCTTCGTGCGCTGGGAGAGCGCCGACCGGGTCGGCATCAACCGCGGTGTCGGCATCCCCTGCGGCCGCGCTCCGGGCGACCCCTGGGTCCTGACGTTCCTCTCCGCGCTCGACACCCCGATCGCCAACCGGTTCGAAACCTGGATCCCCGTTACCCAGGGCAGCGGGCTGGTGTTCGATGCTGGGTACTGTGAGCACGACATCGATCTCGCTGGCGTCTACCGATCAGCCGTCATCGGTCCGGAAGACGGCACCCTCGGTCGCGTCCTGAACACCGGCGCACCCGCGATCGCGACGGACCTCTCGCTGGAACCGGCGCCGATCAGCACCTCGGTTCGAGGCACATCGCTCACCAACATGGTCGCGATGCCGGTCCTGACCGCCGGAAGGCTGGATGCGGTCGTCACCTGGTACCTCTGAGACGGGTGGAGCAATCGCCATGACGACGTTCGTCGCATCCGTCGCCGGCAGCACTCCTCGTCAGTCGGGAGGGTGAGGATCGTGGAACACTTGCTTGTCATCGGTAACGGCATGGCGGGCCTGCGCTGCGTCGAAGAAGTGCTGCAGCAATCGCCCGGCCGCTACCTCGTGAGCGTGGTCGGCAAGGAGCCGCACCCCGCCTATAACCGCGTCCTGCTGTCGTCGCTGCTCGCAGGCGACATCGGCGAGGACGACATCCGCCTGCGCGACCCCGCATGGTATGCGGACAACGGCATCGAGCTGATGACCGGCGATGCGGCCGTGCAGCTCGATGTTCCGGCGCGCACCGTGCGGCTCGAAAGCGGCCGAATGCTGGCTTACGACGAACTCGTGCTGGCCACCGGCTCCAACCCGATCCGCCCGCCGATCCCGGGCCATGATCTCGAAGGCGTGCTGACCTTCCGCGATCAGACGGATATCGCCGCGATGCGGCGTCTCGCTGAGAGCGGTGAGCGTGCCATCGTGATCGGCGGCGGTCTTCTCGGCATCGAGGCCGCCTATGGTCTGGCCCGCGCCGGCGTTCCCGTCACCCTGCTGCACCTGATGGATCGGCTGATGGAACGCCAGCTCGACCCGCGCGCCGCCGCCATGCTGCGACAGGCGCTGGCTGCCCGCGGCATCGATGTCGTGCTGGAAGCCGATACTGCGTCAATTCTCGGAGATGGCCGGGTCGCGGGGATCGTCCTGAAGGACGGCCGGCAGATCGAGGGGCGCTCGGTGGTATTCGCCATCGGCATCCGCCCGGAGACGACACTGGCGCGGGAAGCCGGCATACCCTGCAACCGCGGCATCCTCGTCGATGACGGTTTGTCCACGGAAGCGCCCGGCGTCTACGCGGTCGGCGAATGCGCCGAGCACCGCGGCGTGGTCTACGGCCTGGTCGAGCCCGCCTATGCGCAAGGCAAGGTCCTGGCAGCGCGGCTGGCGGGAGAGAACGCAGCATACGAGGGGACGATCCTGGCCACCAACCTCAAGGTCTCGGGCGTTCCGGTGTTCTCCGCTGGCGACTTCCTCGGCGGCGATGGCAGCGAAGACATCATTCTCAGCGATCCCGGGCTGCCGACCTACAAGCGATTGATCGTCCGCCGGACAGACGGCGTGCAACGGCTCGCAGGCGCGGTGCTGTTCGGCGATACCGGCGACGGGCTCTGGTATCTCGACCTGATCCGTTCCCAAGCACCCATCGATCGCATGCGCAGCGATCTGATCTTCGGCCGCGACTTCGTCGAAGCGGCGGCGTGAGGAGTCCGCATGACCACCAGTTCTGATTTCACGTATGAACAGAAGCGGTACCTCGAGGGCTATGTCAGCGGCATTCAGGCCGCCCGCGCCGCCCGCGGCCTGACGCCAATCGGCAATGGCGCAAACGGCCATGCACAGGGAAACGGCAACGGTGCCGCCCCGGCGCTGCCCGCTCCTCCGGCCGAGCCGACAGGACCGGACGCACCTCACTTGATCGCCCAGAACCGGACCGTCGCCGCTGGCGGCAAGCTCGTCGCGGAGGAGACGGCGAAGCGCGAAGAACATCCGTTCGACATGTACGCGCGGATGAAACACGCGGCGCGCGACGGCAAATTTCCCAAGGGGGTCGATGTCTTCCGCTGGAAGTTCCACGGCCTTTTCTATGTTGCTCCGGCTCAGGACTCGTTCATGTGCCGGCTGCGCGTTCCCAACGGCGTCCTGTCGGCGTGGCAGTTCCGCGGCGTGGCCGAGCTCGCCGAACAGCACGGCGGTGGCTACACCGACGTCACCACCCGGGCCAACCTGCAGATCCGCGACATCGGCCCCGCAAGCGGCATTCCGATCATCGAAGGCCTGCAGGCTCTGGGGCTGACGGCGCGCGGATCGGGCGCCGACAACATCCGCAACGTCACCGGTAGCCCGCTGGCCGGCATCGACCCCGACGAGCTGATTGACACCCGGCCGCTCGCCCGCGAATGGCACTACCACATCCTCAACGACCGCTCGCTGTACGGCCTGCCGCGCAAGTTCAACGTCGCCTTCGACGGTGGCGGCCAAATGGCCGTTCTGGAAGAGACCAATGACATCGGCTTCCAGGCGGTGCGCATACCTGAGGGAGACGCCGGCGTGGGATCGGGCGTGGAACCGGGCGTGCGGATGCGCCTCGCTCTGGGCGGGATCACCGGCCATCACGATCTGGCGCGCGACACGGGCGTCGTGCTGCGGCCGGAAGAATGCACGGAGGTGGCCGACGCCATCATCCGCGTCTTTATCGACAACGGTGACCGCACCAACCGGATGAAAGCACGACTGAAGTATGTGCTCGACGCCTGGGGGTTCGAGAAGTTCATGGCCGAAGTGGAGGCCCGCCTCGGGCGGACGTTGCCGCGGGTGCCTCTGTCGGCCTGCGAGCCGCGGAAGCCCGTGGACCGGCTGGGTCACATCGGCGTCCATCCGCAGGTGCAGGAGGGCCGGTCGTATGTGGGCATCGTCGTTCCCGTCGGCCGGATCACTGCTGCGCAGATGCGGGCGCTGGCTGATATCGCCGAGCGCTTCGGCGACGGCGATCTCCGCCTGACCGTCTGGCAGAACCTGCTGCTCTCCGGCATTGCTGACGCGGAGATCGCCGAAGCACAGGCCGCAATCGAAGCCACGGGCCTCGATTGGCGTGCATCGAACATCCGCGCCGGCCTCGTCGCGTGCACCGGCAACGCCGGATGCCGTTTCTCCGCATCCGATACCAAGCGGCACGGCAACACGATCGCCGAGCACCTGGATGGAACGGTCGCCGTCGATACGCCGCTTAACATCCATCTCACCGGCTGCCACCACTCCTGCGCCCAGCACTACATCGGCGACATCGGCCTGCTCGGTGCCCGCGTCGCCGTCGACGAGGAAGGGGACGAGACGGTCGAGGGCTATCACCTCTACGTCGGCGGCGGCTACGCCACCGATGCTGCGCTCGCCCGGGAATTCCGCAAGGACGTCAAGGCGGAAGACGTGCCGGCGCTGATCGAACGCATGCTGAAGGTCTACCTCGCACATCGTCAGGGGCCGGGTGAGACCTTCCAACAATTCACCGCGCGCACCGACGTCGCGCAGTTTCAGGCCCTGGTCGAAGCGGAGGCACCCTAGATGTTCGCTCCCATGCTTCCGGAAAACGCACCGTTCTCGTCCGAGCAGCGGGCGTGGCTGGATGGCTTTTTCGCCGGACTTCTCAGCCTCGACGGCGACAAGGCGATCGTCGCGGCGAATATGAACACCGCCCCCGCGCCCGGTGCTCCAACCGCCCTCGAAGGACCAGCCGATCCGCTCGCCGATGGTGACGACGGCGAGGCCCCGTGGCACGACCAGACGATGCCGATGGCGGAGCGGATGAAGCTGGCGGAGGGACGCCCCGTCCGCCGGCGGATGATGGCCGCGATGGCGCAACAGGACTGCGGCCAGTGCGGCTACACATGCGAGGACTATTCCAACAAGCTGTTCCTCGGTGACGAGAAGCGCCTCAACCTCTGTGTCCCCGGCGGCAAGGAGACGTCGCGGATGCTGAAGTCGCTCTACGCCGAGATCGGCGTGGCAAGCAAATCCGCGCCGGCGGCAGCGCCGACACTGGCGGGCAAGCCAGAGGACGGTGTGCCCGGCCGGTCGCGGGAGAACCCCGTGCTCGCAACCTTCCTCGGCACCCGCCTGCTCAATGCCGAGGGCTCGGAAAAGGAAACGCGGCACGTCGACTTCGACCTGGACGGGACCGGGCTCGATTACCGGCCGGGCGACAGCTTCGGCATCGTGCCGACCAACGATCCGGAGCTGGCGGATGCGATCATCCGTCAGCTCGGCTGCGATGCCGAGACCCAGGTCGGCGACGGCAATGGTCACAGCCGGACCTTGGGCGACGTGCTGATCGAGGACGTCGCCCTGTGGCCCGCCCCCGACGCGCTGTTTGAGCTGCTGGCGACTCTCGCCACCGACGCTGCCCAGCGCGCGAAGCTAACGGCGATGTCCCAGGGCGACGATCCCGACGGCGACCTGGACTGCCTTGACGTCCTGGCGGCGCTGGAGAAGTTCCCCGCCCTGGTTCCGACGCCCCGGGCGCTGCTCGCGGCACTCGAGCCGCTGCAGCCGCGGCTCTACTCGATCTCATCGAGCCCGAAAGCGACGCCCGGCAAGCTGGCGCTCACCGTCGATATCGTCCGCTGGCGATTCAGTGGCCGGGAACGCAGGGGCGTTGCCTCGACCTTCCTCGCCGACCGGCTTGCGTCGGGCGGCTCCCGGCTGTCCGTCTACGTCCAGGCCTCACACGGGTTCGGCCTGCCGGCTGATCCGGCAACGCCGATCATCATGTGTGGCCCCGGCACCGGCGTTGCGCCCTTCCGTTCGTTCCTGCACGAGCGTCGGGCAACCCCCGGGCACGGCCCAGCGTGGCTGTTCTTCGGCCATCAGCGCGAAGCGTGCGACTTCTTCTACAAAGACGAATTCACTGAGCTGATGCGGGCCGGCGTGCTCACCCGGTTGTCGACCGCGTTCTCACGCGATCAGGAGCGCAAGATCTACGTCCAGGACCGGATGGTCGAGGAAGGGGCCGAGCTTTACCGCTGGCTCGAGGACGGTGCCTGGTTCTACGTCTGCGGCGATGCCAAGCAGATGGCGCCGGACGTGGATCGCGCGCTGCACCGCGTCGTTGCCGAGCACGGCGGCAAGGGTGAGGATGGCGCGCGAGCCTACATCGCCGCCCTGACCGCTGCCGGGCGCTACCGCAAGGACGTTTACTGATGGACCTGGCGGTACCGCCGGTCCGCACCACCTGTCCCTACTGCGGCGTCGGCTGCGGCGTCCTGCCAACCGTCGACGATGCGGGTAACTGGCAGGTCCGAGGAGATCCCGAGCATCCGGCGAACCTTGGCCGATTGTGCTCGAAGGGCTCTGCCCTCGGAGAGACGCTCGCTCTCGACGACCGGCTGCTCTACCCGATGATCGGCGACCGCCGGGTCGGCTGGGATGAAGCTTTGTCGGAGGTCGCCGCTGGCTTCGCCCGCATCATCGAGCGCGATGGCCCGGACGCGGTTGCCTTCTACGTCTCCGGGCAGCTGCTGATCGAGGACTATTACGTCGCCAACAAGCTGATGAAGGGCTTCATCGGCTCGGCCAACATCGATACCAACTCGCGGCTGTGCATGTCATCGTCGGTCGCCGGCCACAAGCGGGCGTTTGGCGCCGACATCGTCCCCGGCTGTTACCAGGATCTGGACGAAGCCGACCTGATCGTCCTCGTCGGCTCTAACGCCGCGTGGTGCCATCCGGTGCTTTTCCAGCGCATGGTGCGCAACCGGGCAAATCGCCAGGCGCGTATCGTCAACATCGATCCCCGTCGCACCGCCACTGCCGAGGAGGCAGACCTGCACCTGTCGGTGCGGGGCGGCAGTGATTCAATCCTGTTCAATGGCCTGCTCGTCGATCTGGTGCGGCGGGGGCGGATCGATCGCCACTACATCGATGCACACACCGAAGGCTTCGCCGAGGCCCTG
>DAIQPV010000377.1:0-2311 GCA_036787145.1 Rhodospirillales bacterium | reverse complement strand
GTAGATAATGGTGTCGTGGCGGGGATGGCGCGGCGGCGCATCGTCGCCCCAATCGAAAGCCGGGTCGATGACCTGGCACTTGGGCATCCAGCGGGCGCTGTTGCTGCGGCTGAATGACAAATCTCCGTCGCGGCCGCCCAGGCGATACCCAAAGTGCGCATCCCGCCAGCGCAGGTCCCCGGCGAGCGCCTTGGCGTAGGGATCGAGCAGCAGCTTGTGGCGATTGAAGCGGTGGCCGCGCTGCGGGTCATAAGGCCCGTGGCAGCGATAGCCATAGAGTTGGCCAGGCCGGATATCCGGCAGATAGCCGTGCCAGACCTGATCGGTATATTCCGGCAGCGTGATCCGAGCGGTCTCCCGCCCGGCGGCCGTATCGAAAAGGCAGAGTTCGATTCGCTCAGCGTGCGCCGAGAAAATGGCGAAATTGACGCCCGTGCCGTCCCATGTCGCTCCCCGCGGATAGGGGTGTCCCGGCCAGACACGCAGTCCATCACTCATGCTCGCTCCGTGCGCAATTTCAGGGAAGCCGGCCGGCCCGACCGAAGATCGGCCCGCGAGGCGGTCATGCAAACACGGGGCCTGTAGAGGCCGGAGGGCGGGCGCGGACAGAAAACGAACTGCAGCCGCCGAGGCCGCTTAGGTTGTGGCCCCCTTGGCATTCAGGTCATCCTGTGGACAACCATCGGATTGCTGTTCGGCGTTCTCGCCGAACGCTGCATCGAAAGGCAGCGGGGAACCGCAAGAACCGCCTTCGCCCATTAGATCAGCCGAAGCCGCTCTTCGTTTGCATTCACCACCAGGCTGACGCGGGACAAATCGGGGTGGCATCAGCCTTCCGGTCTCCCCCGCCCTGCCTTTCCCCCGACCGCGGATGGCGACGCGAGCGCCTGGCCGCCGAGGAAGAGCGGCAGCGTTGCGGCGACAACGAGAGCAGGACGAAACGAAGGCGCCCTCCGCCCTCACTCCGACCCTCTCCCGCGAGGGGAGAGGGCGTGATCCCGTCTAACCCTCTTCCATTTCGGGAGAGGGAGGGGCCCGCGACAGCGGGAGGGTAAGGGCCCAGCCGAAGGACGGGTATGGCGCGACAATCTGGATGAGAGGGCGGCGACAATCTGGATGGTGATTTGGTGTCGCGGCTGATCGATGATCGACGCGTTGATTGTCGGGCGCAAGCTGGATTTCGCGGTTGATTGTCGCGGCGCGTCAGTCAGTCGACGGTGTTGGGTGTTGCGCGGGATGGCGGTCGCCCCGGACCGCGTTTTCGTTCCAGGGCGGTTCGCCGTCGGTAGCTCTCGACGTTCATCTCGAAGATGGTCGCGTGGTGGACGAGGCGGTCGACCACGGCCAGCGTCATGGCGGGATCGGGGAAGATCTTGCCCCACTCACCGAACGGCTGTTTTGCGGTGATGAGGATGGAGCGGCGTTCGTAGCGGGCACTGATGAGCTCGAACAGGACGCTGGTCTCGGCTTGATCCTTGCTGACGTAGGCGAGGTCGTCGAGGATCAGGAGGTCGAAGCGGTCGAGGCGGTTGATGGCGGCTTCGAGGGCGAGTTCGCGCCGCGCGACCTGGAGTTTCTGGACGAGGTCGGTGGTCCGGGTGAACAGGACCCGCGCTCCGTTCTCGACCAGGGCGAGGCCGATGGCTGTGGCGAGATGGCTCTTGCCGCCGCCGGGTGAGCCGAACAGGAGCAGGTTGGCGCCTTTGGCCAACCAGCTGTCGCCGGCGATGATGGCCATGACCTGCGCCTTGGAGACCATCGGCACGACCTCGAAGTCGAACGTGTCGAGGGTCTTTCCGGGCGGCAGGCGAGCGTCGGCGAGATGGCGTTCGATCCGTCGCCGGCCTCGTTCGGCGAGTTCGTGTTCGGCGATGGCGGCGAGGAAGCGGGCGGCGGGCCATCCTTCCTTGTCGGCCTGTTCGGCAAACTGCGACCACACCAGCTTGATGGCGGGCAGGCGCAACTCGTTGAGCAGGAGGCTGATACGCGCGCTGTCGACGGCCTGGGTGGTCTTCATGCCGCCTGCCCCCTCTGGCCGGAGCCGACCAACTCCTCGTAGGCGTCGAGCGGGACGAGGTGGACGACCACGTGCGGCACGCGCGCCGGATCGGGCGCGAAGTGGGCGCAGAGGGCGGTGATGTCGGGCAGCCGCCCGGCCTGCAGATCGGTGGTCAGAAGATCGGCGAGTTCGGCCTCACAGCCGCGGTCGTGGGCGAGGGCGAGCAGGTCGACCATGATGCGGCAGGCCTGCTTCTCGGACAGCCGCTCCAGGAGGACGTCGAAGGTTCGTCGATAGGCTTGGCGCTGGAAC
>DAIQPV010000376.1:0-2314 GCA_036787145.1 Rhodospirillales bacterium | reverse complement strand
CAGCGGAAAGCCGATCGCGGTCAGCTCGCGCGCCATCACCCGCGCCGCGACGACCTCGGAGTCCACGAGGACGCCGTCACAGTCGAAAATGATGAGCTCACGGTCCGCATCTCCCTCCATTTTTGTGCCTCCGGATCGATAGTTTGGCTCCTTCGTGGCTGATCCCAGCTTTCTTCACTTAAATTCTGTCGGGTTAAACGGATTTGGTGCTTGAAAATACACCGGTACGTTGAATGATATTTTGTTGAGTTTTGTGATGAACGTTGTCCTTTCGCATCAACAATTGACCAGATGGATATACTTCCTCCTCCCTCAGCACTAATTGTAACAGCCACTTCAAAATTTATCATTTGCGGTTCAAGAATAGCACTACCTTCTACATAACCGGGCGCGATTGCAAGGGGTGCTGAGCGTCGTGCCTCGTAGACAGCATTGGTAATGTCAAGAAGAGTGCGTCTAACAAACTCTTCCAACTGCATAGTTATTCTCCTTTTAAGGAAAGCGCTTAATATGCGCTATTTAATTGCGAGTGCTCCGAATGCTGCAGGGATCGTAGATCGTAGGGTGGGACTGAGCGAAGCGATGTCCGCCATGTCGAGAGCTCCGGTAATGGTGGGTTTCGCTTTCGCTCAACGCCACCCTACGGACTCATCGGCCTCTGATTTCGGATGAACCGACAAGGATCACGCGGGTTCCGGCCGACGGCGAGGTGCGGTCGAGAAGGCGGACTCGCGCTCGATCAGCGCCTTGAGCGCCTCGCGGACGAGCGCGGACTTCTCCTTCAGGCCGGTGAATGCCTGGGCCTTGGCCAGAAGGTCGTCATCGAGTGAAACAGTCGTCCGCATTGCAGAAAACCTCCAGAAGGAAGCACAATAGTAGCACCACTTGATGCGCCTGCGAGCATCCCGAACCCGGGACGGAACGGAATGGTGGCGGCGGACGGGGGGCGGGCGTAAGTTCAATATCGCTCATATAGGACCGCGCGGGCGGCAGTGGCGATCGCGCGGAGGACGACCGGGAGGCAGGGATGCGGGACCAGGGTGGAAGCGCCGGACCGATCGTGGTGCTGACGGGGGCTGGCATCTCGAAGGAGTCGGGTCTGGATACGTTCCGATGCGAAGACGGCATCTGGTCGAGGGTCAACCTGGAAGACGTGGCGACTCCGCAAGGTTTCGCGAGGAACCCGGAGCTGGTGCACGCCTTCTACAACGCCCGGCGCGAGAAGCTGGTGGACCCGTCAATCACGCCGAATGCCGCGCACGCGGCGCTTGCCCGGCTGGAACGCGAGTGGCCCGACGAGGTCTTCATCGTCACGCAGAACATCGACGATCTCCACGAGCGGGCCGGCAACTGCAACCTGCTGCACATGCACGGGGAGCTGACCAAGGTCCGCTGCGGGCGGTGTGAAACGGTGACCGCCTGGCGAGCATCGCTCGGTCTTGCGGATGCCTGCCCGCGGTGCGGCGCGGTCGGCCAGATGCGACCCCATGTCGTGTGGTTCGGTGAAATGCCGATCGGCATGGCGGAGATCTATCAGGCACTCGATGCGTGTGCGCTGTTCATGTCGATCGGGACATCCGGAAATGTCTATCCCGCGGCGGGGTTCGTCAGCCATGTTCGCCGGTATACCCGGGCGCACAGCGTGGAGCTGAACCTGGAGCCGTCCACCGGCGCCAGCATCTTTGCCGAGACGATCTATGGTCCGGCGACGGAAGTGGTGCCGCTCTACATTGACGCGCTGCTGGCCGGCCGTCTCCCCGTCTGAGCCGCTGGGGGCCTGCGGTGCCGCGGTGCTCAGGCGTTGACAGCCAGGCGCACCGCCCGCATGGTCGCCGTTCGCGCTGACATTTCCCAACCCGAGGGTCCTGCCGATGACCGACGTGCTGCGAGCTGCCATCGACGCCGCCTGGGATGACCAAGCCAAGCTCGACGCGAGCACCGGCGGTGCCGTTCGCGAGGCGGTGGACCAGGCGCTTGCCTTGCTGGACAGTGGTGCCGCGCGGGTCGCCGAACCGGACGGGGATGGCTGGCGGGTCAACCAGTGGCTGAAGAAGGCGGTGCTGCTCTCCTTCCGGCTCAACGACAGCGTCCCGGTCCCGGGCGGGCCGGGTGGCGGCGGCTGGTTCGACAAGGTACCGCCCAAGTTCGCCGGCTGGGACGACGCCCGCTTTCGCGCCGCCGGCTTTCGCGCTGTTCCCGGCTGCGTCGTCCGGCACTCGGCCTACGTGGCTTCGGGCGTCGTGCTGATGCCGTGCTTTCTCAATGTCGGCGCCTTCGTCGATCAAGACAGCATGATCGACACCTGGGCGACGGT
>DAIQPV010000039.1:0-15146 GCA_036787145.1 Rhodospirillales bacterium | reverse complement strand
CTCGATCCCGACCGCGGGCGTCACCGCGTGGCGCGCGCTGGTGACGGAGGGCCGCGTGAAGGCGGGCGACACCGTGCTGGTGCAGGGCACCGGCGGCGTCTCGCTGTTCGCGCTCCAGTTCGCCAAGCTGCTGGGCGCGTTCGCCATCGTCACCTCGTCCAGCGACGCAAAGCTGGAGAAGGCGCGCGAACTTGGCGCCGATGCCGTCATCAACTACCGGACGACGCCCGGCTGGGGCAGGCGCGCCCGCGAGATCACGGGCGGCACTGGCGTCGACCACATCATCGAGGTCGGCGGCCAGGGCACGCTGCCGGAATCGCTGCGCGCGATCCGCCCGGGCGGCACGATCAGCATGATCGGCGTGCTGGCGGGCGGCACCATGGACGCGAAGCTCGGCCTCGTCGTCACCCGCCACGTCCGCCTCCAAGGCATCACCGTCGGCAGCCGCGACGACTTCGAGGCAATGATGCGCGCGATCGGCCAAGCCAAGCTCCGCCCGGTGGTCGACCGCGTGTTCGCCTTCGAGGAACTCCCCCAGGCGCTCGATTACCTCGAAAGCGGTCAGCACTTCGGCAAGGTCTGCATCCGGCACTGAGGCGGGGGGCGCAGAGAGGCCGCCGAGGTCAGCGGGCGGCAGCCGCGTCGCCCACATCATCGTGACCGCGCTGAGAGGGCGCACGGAGGGAGCCGGCCTCCGGTGTGCGCCCCGCTCTTGCGGGCTTGACCGGAATGATTCGGGCGATAGGGTGCGGGGGTTCGATACAACGCCCGGATCATGCAATGGCCGAATCGACCGACCTGCTGACCTCCAAGCCTGCGCCCGCTGCAAGTCGCTCGCGCTGGATTCGCGTCTGGGATTGGCCGACCCGGCTGTTCCATTGGTCGCTGGTGCTGCTGGTCTGCCTCAACGTCTACACTGGCAATGTCGGCGGCCTGCGCGAGATGGATCTGCACATGCTGTCCGGCTACGCGATCCTGGCGCTGGTGCTGTTCCGCCTGGTGTGGGGAGTGATCGGCAGCCGGCGCTCGCGATTCGCCGATTTCGTGCGCGGGCCTGTGGCGGTGATCGCCTACGCGCGCTCGCTCGTGGGCGGGGTGCATCGCAGCTTTGTCGGCCACAACCCGATGGGCGGCTGGTCGGTGATGGCGATGCTGCTGAGCCTGCTGGTGCAGGCGGTCACCGGCCTGTTCTCGCGCGACGATATCCTGACGGAGGGCCCGCTGGTCAGGCACGTCTCGAAGCAGACCAGCAACCTGCTAACGGGAATCCACGAAGTCAACGCCACCGTGCTCTACGTGCTGATCGCCACCCACCTCATCGCGGTCTTCGGCTATCTTGTTGTAAAGAAAGAAAATCTGATCCGGCCGATGCTGACGGGCCGCAAGCTGATGGCAGAGCACGACGTTTCGGCCGACGCAGGCTACGCGTCCGGCTGGGTTGCCGCCGTTGTCCTGGCCGTGGCGGCCGGCATCGTCTGGTACGTCGTGACGCGCTGACCGGCTGTTCGCCGGAAGGGCCGGAGCATTGCCGCGTTCGGTGGCGACAATGCCCGATGGCTCCGGCGGTTGCGGCGTCAGTCCTTCTTGCGGAAATCGTCGTGGCAGCCTTTGCACGCCTTGACGAGCGTGCTCAAGGGGCCGGCAAGCTCGCGCGGCGCGGAGTCCGCCGCCTTGGCCAAGTCGGCCGCGGCCGACTCGAACGCCGCCAGCGCCTTCTGGAACTTCTCCGGCTGTTCCCAGATCGCCGGCAGCGCCTCGGTCTTGCCGGTCTGCGAGTCCGGCGCGAAGATGTGCGAGGACATCTTCGCGAGCGGCTCGATGGCGCGCGCGTGCAACGCCGCATCCTGGGTGTAGGGGACCTGGCCCTTGACGATCGCCGCCAACGCCGAGGTGTGCCCGCCGATCGATTCCATGACCGCCTCGCGATAATCGATCAGTGCCTGATCGGCGCGAACCGGCAGCGAGGACAGCATCAGGGCACCGGCGATCGTGGCAGGACACAGCATGCAGAGGACACGGACAGCCATTGAATGCTCCTTTCTTTGGGATGAAGCGGGCACCGACGAAGACTTCGGCCACCGACCGTAGCATTCCCTTGAGGCGACACGCCCAGGGTATCGATCGCCCCGCCGATCGCTTATGGTGTGTGCCTCAGAAATCGACCGGCGTCCAGCGGCGCCGAAGCGAGGTGTGGGAATGACGCAGATCCGCTCGCTGTGTGTGCTCTGTGGCTCGCGCGAGGGGACCGATCCGGTCTACCGGGATGTTGCCGTGCGCCTGGGGCGACTGGTCGCCGAGCAGGACGTCCGGCTGATCTACGGCGGTGGTTCGATCGGCCTGATGGGCATCATTGCCGATGCCGTCCTTTCCGCCGGCGGTGAGGTGGTGGGGGTTATTCCGGATTTTCTGATCCGCTCCGAAGTGGGACACCACGATCTGACCGACCTGGTGATCACCGACAGCATGCATGACCGCAAGCGGCGGATGTTCGAAATGGCGGACGCCTTCGTCGTTCTGCCCGGCGGATTGGGGACGCTTGACGAGACCTTCGAGCTCATCACGTGGCGGCAGCTGCGACTGCACGATTCGCCGATCGTCATCTTGGATGTGGACGGCTACTGGGCGCCGTTGATTTCGCTGATCGACGCCACTATCGCCGCTGGTTTTGCCGACCCCGCGACCACCGAGCTGTTTTCGGTGGTGGGCACGCCGGAAGAGGTGCTGCAAACACTGGCCTGCGTGCCACCGGCGAAGCAAGAGGCGCTGACCAGCCATCTCTGATCGCACCGTGCGAGAGGCGCCTGGGGAGCCGGCACCGGGATGTTCGTTGTCATCGACCTGATCATCATTCTCCTGCTGGTCCTGCTCAACGGCTTCTTTGCCATGTCCGAGATGGCGCTGGTGTCGTCGCGTCGCGCGCGGCTGAAGCAGTTCGCCGAGGAAGGGCGGCGCGGAGCGCGCTCGGCGCTGGAGCTGGTCGAGGACCCCGGCCGCTTTCTGTCCGCGGTGCAGATCGGCATCACCCTGATCGGCGTCCTCGCCGGGGGGTTCAGCGGCGCCACGCTGGCGCAGAAATTGGCGGCCTGGCTTTCCACCTTTGCCGCGGTGGCGCCCTTTGCCGACACGCTGGCCTTTTTCCTTGTGGTTCTGGCGACCACCTACCTGTCGCTGATCCTGGGCGAACTTGTGCCGAAGCGGATGGCGCTGGCCGATGCCGAGGTTGTCGCCTCGCGCGTTGCCCGACCGATGACGTTGCTGTCGAAGATCGCCGCTCCGGCAATCTGGCTGTTGCGCGTATCCAGCGAGGCGGTGCTTCGCTTGTTCGGGCTGCCGGCCGAGCCATCGTCAACGGTCACCGAGGAGGAAGTGAAGGCGTTGGTGGCCGAAGGTGCTGATGCCGGCGTCTTCGAAGCGTCGGAGCGGGATATGATCGATGGCGTGCTGCGGCTTGCCGATCGGCCGGTGAGCGCGATCATGACGCCGCGCGTCGACGTCGTCTGGCTCGATCTGGGGGAGGACCCGGCAAAGACGCGGGAGAGGATTGCGGGGAGTGCACATTCGCGTTTTCCCGCAGCGCGGGGCGAGGTCGACGCCGTGGAGGGCATCGTTCGTGCCAAAGATCTGCTCGATCGACATTTCGCGGACAAACCAATTGACCTCGCCGACTGCCTCAGCGAGCCGCTGTACGTGCACGAGGGCACGTCGGTCCTCAAGATGCTGGAGATGTTCCGGGAGACCAGAGCGCATATGGCGCTGATCGTCGATGAATACGGCAGCTTCGAGGGGATCGTCACGCCCACCGACATTCTTGCCGCCATCGCCGGGGAATTCCCGGAAGACGAAGCGGAAGCCGAGCCGGCGGCGGTGCGGCGCGATGACGGGTCCTGGCTGATCGACGGCCGCACCGACATTGCGCAGGTCGAACGTCTGATCGAACGCCGCGGCCTCGGCACCGACGGGGACTACCACACTCTCGCCGGCTTTGTGCTGTGGAAACTGGGACACTTGCCGCGGATCGGCGAAACCGTGACCTGGCGGGATTATCGATTCGAAGTGGTCGATATGGATGGCAGGAGAATCGATCGCTTATTGGTTTCCATGCTTGGCGAAGCGGGCGGCCGGGCGACAGATCCGAAGTGATCGGGCCGTCTGGTCACGCGCGAGGATGGGGATCAAGGCTGAGGGCGCGCCGGATCGGTTCCATCTTTGCGTTGGTTGCAACGAACAGAAAACCGCCCACGAGGCCGAAGTTCTTCAGGAAAGGCCAGAAATTGCTGGCCCAGTCTGCGCTGCCGAATGGATAAATCCAGAAATTGTGAAACAAGATTGCGGTAACAATGCAGTAAAAACAAAAAAGAATAGCAAGCTGCCGCGCATAGATATTCAGCAGGATTCCCAGCGAGCCAAAGACCTCCAGGCAACCGCCCAGTACTAACAGCAGCCATCCCGGTATCGGCATTCCCGAAGCGTCGGCCTGAGCGACGGCGCCGCCGAAGTCGAATATCTTATCCAGCGCACTGAACGGGAACAGCAGGATCAGGCAGAATCGGGCGATGAACGGAAGATACCGATCTATGCTGCTCATGGTTCCATCCTCCTTGTTCCGCAGTGTGGTCGCGCTGGTGACGTTGCGATGCCGTCCCTGTGTTGCGGCTTCTGTGCTGTATGCAGAATGGTTAGAGAAGAGCCAAGCGCAATATAAGGCAGGTCGCGGTCATCGGCCCCGGCTCGCCCGGACCCGGCTCTGAAACGGCGTGAAGAGGCGCGTGCCGCCGATCGTGCCGTCCGCCTTGAGGCGCCCTCCGCTCTCGTGTGGAGTGGGCTGCTCTCGCAGGAAGCCCACTTCCCGCGCGCACCTTTCTGCGCGGCGCTCTATAACAATGCCAACCGGTGGGTGATGAACCCGGAGTCGGGCAGCCGGAAGTCCTAATCGCCGGTGCCGTTTTCGGGTGCGCTGAGACTGCACCGGGTTAATTGGAGGAAGTCAGGGGCCGTCGCAGCGTACCCCCGCTGTGTGCCGGAGCCGGTGCCTCCTGCCAGGCATCGTGGAGGAATGATGAGCCACAGAGTGTACGAAGTCCTCGATCGATCGGAAGTGGGTAATGTCCTGTTCTATCCGCGACGAGACGTGGGCATTCCCCGCCTTGCCACCGGCGTGCATACCGTTCGCATTCCGGTCTCCGAGGAGATCGCGGTGGTGGGTAAGATTTTTGCTGCGACCGAAGGCAGGGGGCCGGCGATTCTCTATTTTCACGGCAATGGTGAAATCGCTTCGGACTACGACACCATCGCGCCGTTCTATACGCGGCAAGGCATCACTCTGTTTGTCGTCGATTACCGCGGTTATGGGCTGAGCGAGGGAACTCCCTCGGCCACGTCGCTGATCGAGGATGCGTGGACCGTCTACGAAAAGACACCGGAGACGTTGGCCAGTGTCGGAATCGTCGCGCAGCCCCTGTTCGTCATGGGCCGCTCGCTCGGCAGCGCCGCGGCGCTGGAGATCGTCGATCGCGCCAAGGACGGCGTGGAAGGCCTCATCATCGAGAGCGGCTTCGCTTATACGTTTCCGCTGATCGAGAGGATCGGGTTTCTGCCGATGGCGGACGCCTACGAGCACAAGGATGGCTTCGGCAATCTCGACAAGATTTCCCGCGCCAAGCTGCCGACCTTGATCATCCATGGCGAGCGCGACTGGATTATTCCGATCAGCGACGCGGACGCTCTGTTCGAAGCGTCTCCAGCCGCGCAGAAGACCTTCGTTCGCATTCCCGGGGCGGGCCATAACGATCTGATGCTGGTTGGGCGAGAGACCTACTTCCGTTCGCTTGCGCGCTTCTGCGGAAGCGGGCCGGAAGATGCGCCGGACGCCGGCGACGGCGGATGACGTTTCAGGGCATCCGGCACAATCTCGATGATGCCGGCGAGGGCTCCGGTCATCGGCCCGGCGGGCCCTCGTAGACGCACCTCTGCCGGCACGACGGCCGGCGCACGGTGATCCGGCAGAGACCCGGAAAGCGGGGTGCCAGCTGCTCCCACACCCAGATTGCGATGTTTTCCAGGCTGGGAACGGCGAGTCCGGGGACATCGTTCAGAAGCCGGTGGTCCAGTTGCGCTCGCAGGTCGGAGCCTGCCTCCTCCAATTGCGCGAAGTCGACAACGAAACCGGTCTGCGGATCCGGTTGGCCGGCGACGGCCACTTCGTCGAAGAAGGAGTGGCCGTGCATCCGGCCATAGATGTGGCCTTCGGGCGCACACTCGAAGTGATGGGCGGCGTCGAAACCGAACTCGCAGGCGACCTCCATGCGGGTGCCGGGCATCAGCGCAACCCTATCAGCTTGTGCGTCTGCAGGCTGAGCCGCCATCGCGGATGAGCCAGGCAGTACGCGGCCGCCAGCCGGATATTGCGATCGCGTTCCGGCCCATCCATCGGTTGCAGGAAAAAGTGCTCGAACTGGAGATGCTCGAACGCGTCGGGCTCCGGTCCGGTTTGCGGGAAAACCAGTTTGAGTTCGTCGCCCCGGGTAAACCGAAGGGGGGCGCCGGCCTTCGGGCTGACGCAGATCCAGTCAAGGCCAGGGAGCGGCGGCAGCGTGCCATTGGTCTCGATGGCGATCGTGCATCCGAGCGCGTGCAGCTCCTTCAGCAAGTCCGTGTCCAGTTGCAGCAGCGGCTCGCCGCCGGTCAGCACCACGTAGGGACGGCCGGTGTCACAGCCGGGCCACCGGGCAACGATCGCCGTCGCCAGTGCGTATGCCGTTGCGAACCTGCCCCCGCCTTCGCCGTCAGTGCCGACAAACTCTGTGTCGCAAAAGCGGCACACCGCGCGGGCGCGATCCTCTTCGCGGCCGCTCCAAAGGTTGCAGCCGGCGAACCGGCAGAAGACCGCGGGCCGGCCCGTTTGCGCCCCCTCTCCCTGCAATGAATAGAAGATTTCCTTGACCGCGTAGCTCACGTCGTGCGTCCCAGTGGAATTCAGCCAATATAGGACATTGCGCTGCAATGCGAGAGGGTCTCGGACGATGTCTCGGACGGTCCCTCCCGCGAGAGCCGCAGGCGCCAGAGTTGATGAGATGACCAACGCCGCTTTTGCCGCCGCGCGAATGCGCTTGCCGGACGCTCCCGCCCTGGTGGCCGGAGTGCGGGAGGCGAGCTGGGTGACGCCTTCGGGAGAGGTGGAAAGACTGACGCGCGAGGCGGCGGCGGCGCGCATTCAGCGCGGCGAAATTCCGATCGTCTGTCACGCCCGGGCGGTGGCCCGCAGGCTGGGGTTAGCGGCGATCCCGGCATTCGATGTCCTGGAGCTGTTCGCTTTTGTCCGCCCGGCGCGGTTCTGCGTGCCGACCCCGCGGGGGCTGGCCACGGCTTTCCTCCTGCCGCTGCCCGACGGGCACGACGATGAGGCCGTGATGCTGCTGGCGGTGACCCGTGCCCTGTTGGCGGAGATCACCGCCTCGCCCGGGCGCGACGCCACCGCGATCGGCTGGACGATGGCGCGCGGCGGATGGCGCTGGGCGCCGTTCGTGCTAGCGGCGCTGGGCGCCGGTATGCAGGCGCCGCCACGGCCGGAGGACGCGCTGCGCGTCTGGTTGCGGCTGCCGGAGTGGGATGAGCGCGCGGCCGAACCGCCGCCCGAGTCCTGGCCGGTGGAAGCGGTGGAAGCCCGCGCCCGCCTGGTCCTTCTGCTGGGAGGGGACGCCGAACCGCGGCCGCAGCAGTTGGGATATGCGTCGCATGTCTCCGCCGCCTTTGCGCCTCGCGAGAAGGTCGGCGAACCGCGGGTTGTCGTCGCCGAGGCCGGCACTGGCGTCGGCAAGACCCTGGGCTATATCGCTCCCGCCACCGTCTGGGCGGAAAAGAACCGGGGAGCGGTGTGGGTCAGCACCTATACGCGCAATCTGCAGCGCCAGCTCGACCGGGAACTCGACCGCGCCTATCCGGACCTGCGCGTCAAGAGCCGCCGCGTCGTCGTCCGCAAGGGGCGGGAGAACCTGTTTTGCCTGCTGAATTTCGAAGAGGCCGCGGCACAGCTGTCGATGCGCCGCGAGGATGCGGTCGCGCTGGGGCTGGTCGCCCGCTGGGCGCTCGCAAGCCGCGACGGCGATATGGTCGGCGGCGACTTTCCCGCCTGGCTCGCCGACCTCCTGGGAAGCGGGCTGACCGTCGATCTGACCGACACCCGCGGCGAATGCATCTACGGCGCCTGCCGGCACTATCGGCGATGTTTCGTCGAACGCTCGATCCGCCGGGCGCGACGCGCCGAGATCGTCGTCGCCAACCACGCTCTGGTCATGGTGCAGGCCGCGACCAGTGCCGAGGAGGCCGCGCTGCCGTCGCGCTACGTCTTCGACGAGGGACACCAGCTGTTCGACGCGGCCGATGAGACCTTTTCTCTCCACCTGAGTGGTCGGGAGACGGCGGAGCTGCGGCGGTGGCTGCGCGGCGCCGAGGAAGGCATACGCCAGCGCCGTCGCGGTCTGAAAGACCGGGCGGGTGAGCTGGTGCAGGACGACCGCGCCGCATCCGAGGCCCTGGAGGCCACCCTGCGTCTGGCCCGGGTGTTGCCTGCGTCCGGCTGGCGTGCCCGCCTGGCGGGCGATGCGCCGCTCGGCTCGACCGAGGCGTTCCTGGCGCTGGTCAGACGGCAGGTCTATGCCCGGGCAAGGGACGGCGACGCATCCTATAGCCTGGAGGCGGCGATTGATCCGCCGATCCCCGGCCTGATCGCGGCCGCGGCGGCGCTGGCGGAGGCGCTGTCGCTGATCGGGACGCCCCTGCAGGCGCTCGCGCGCGCCCTCGAACAGCGGCTCGACGCCGAAGCCGAGAGCCTGGAAACCGTGACGCGGCAGCGGATCGAGGGGCTCTGCCGCAGCATCCGTCGCCGCGCGACCGAGCCGATTGCCGGCTGGCGCGCGATGCTGCGGTCGCTGGATCGGGAAAGGCCAGCGGAGTTTCTCGACTGGCTTGCCGTGGAGCGCATCGACGGCCGGGAGGTGGACGTGGGGTTTTGCCGGCACTGGATCGATCCCATGCATCCGTTCGCCGAGGCGGTGCTCCGGCCGGCGCATGGCGCGTTGATCACCTCGGCCACGCTGCGCGACGGAACCGGCGACGAAGACGCGGATTGGGCAGCCGCCGAAAGCCGCACCGGGGTGCGCCATCTGCCGTCGGCACCGGTGCTCTCGGCGCTGCCTTCGCCGTTCGACTATGCGGCTGACACGCGGGTGCTGGTCGTCGGCGATGTTGCCCGCGACGATGTCCGTCAGGTGGCAGCCGCCTATCGCGAGCTGTTCATCGCCGCGGGCGGCGGAGCGCTGGGCCTGTTCACTGCAATCAGCCGGCTGCGCGCCGTCCATCGCGCGATTGCCGCACCGCTGGAGCAGGCGGGGCTCAGCCTGCTGGCGCAGCATGTGGATCCGCTGGACGTCGGCACCCTGATCGACATCTTCCGCGCCGAGGAGGACGCCTGCCTGCTGGGCACCGACGCGGTGCGCGATGGCATCGACGTCCCCGGCCGGGCCTTGCGGCTGATCGTCTTCGACCGGGTGCCCTGGCCGCGGCCGACGCTGCTGCACCGCGCTCGCCGCGACGCGTTCGGCGGCCGCCGCTACGAAGAGATGCTCACCCGGCTGAAGCTGAAGCAGGCCTACGGCCGGCTGATCCGGCGTCACGGCGACCGCGGTGTCTTCGTGATGCTCGATCGCCAGCTCCCCTCGCGGCTCGCCACCGCCTTTCCCGAGGGCGTCTCCGTCGAACGGCTCGGGCTCGCCGAGGCGGTCGCGGCGACACGGGAGATGGTGGGGTCATAGGGCCCGCGACCTGGTTCCGCCGACCTCTCAGCGGACGAGCTTGGCGGTGACTTCCGCGACGTAGCGGCCCTGGCTGCGCGCGATTTTCAGGTCGTGCTCCGGCACGGCGCGGCTCTTGCCGTCTGCTCCGGCCAGTGTCGAGGCCCCGTAGGGGCTGCCGCCGGTGATGTGCTCCATGTTGAGGATGTCCGGCTCGGAGTAGCCGGGCGGCACAATGATGAATCCCAGGTGGCACAGCGTCACATGGAACGAGGTGATCGTCGTCTCCTGCCCGCCGTGCTGGGTGCCAGTTGAGCAGAACACGCTGCCGACCTTGCCGAGCAGCTTGCCCTGCACCCACAGCCCGCCGGCCTGGTCGAGGAAGTTGCGCATCTGCGCGCACATCATGCCGAAGCGGGTCGGCGTGCCGAAGATGATGGCGTCATAGTCCGGAAGCTCCGGCACGGTCGCAACCGGTGCCGCCTGATCCAGCTTGAAGCCGGCGTTTTTTGCGGCCTCCTCTGGGACCAGCTCGGGGATCCGCTTGAGCGTCACCTGGGCGCCGGCCTCCCGCGCGCCCTCGGCGACGGCCATCGCCATCGCCTCGACATGTCCGTAGCTGGAGTAGTAGAGCACCAGAACTTTCGTCATGCTGACCTCCCTGCCTGTTAGTTGCGACCTTCGCCCGGCCGCTTCTCGAATATGGGCTCAGTGCGAGCATTCAACGATGCTCCAACGGTGCTCCAACGGAACCTCATCCGATCCACCAGTGGGGCCAGGTGAACAGGGCCGACAGCGTGACGACGGCGAGCACCGTCGAGAGCAATGTCGCAGCCGAGATCCGTTCGACATAGACGTCATAGCGCTGGGCGAGCACGAAGACGTTGGCGCCGGTGGGCAAAGCCGCCATCAGGATTGCAGCGGCGGCCCATAGCGGCTCGACATCGAACACGAGCAACGCCAGCAGAGCGGTCAGCAAGGGATGGACAAGCAGCTTCAGCACGACCATGGCGCCGCTTTCGGCAGGGCCGCTGGAGAGGCGCTTGCCGACGAGGAACAGGCCGATCGCGATCAGGGCGCAGGGCCCGGCCGCTGCGCCGAGGATGCCGCACAGCCGGTCGAGCGGGGTCCACAGCGGCAGGCCGGTCATCGACCAGGCGATCCCCAGCAGGGAGGAGCCGAGCAACGGGTTCTTGGCTAAGGCCATCGCGACATCTGCCATCACGTGGCGGTAGGGGCGGCCATGCGCCGTCAGGCCCAGCTCGATGCCGAACGTGACGACGGCGACGATCCAGGCGGTGCCGAAGGCGGTGGCGATCACCGCCGGCACCGCCGCCGGCTCACCGAATGCCGCGGCGGCGAGCGGGATGCCCATGTAGCCGGTGTTGCCGAAGACGCTCCCCATGGCGAACAGGCTTGCTTCCTGCAGAGGCCGACGGAAGGCGACGAGAGCAAGAGATCCGGCGATCAGCAGCAACAGGCTTTGACCTCCGATATAAGCGGCGAGAAACGGCAGGTTGAAGATTTGCTCAGGCTTTGTCCGCGCCAGCGCATGAAAGAGCAGCACCGGCAGCGCGATGAAATAAACGAAGCGGTTGAGGGCGTCGCTTGAGGCCGGTCCCAACAGCCTGTATCGGCCGGCACCGAAACCGATCAAAATGATGGCGAAAACGGGCAGGACAGCCTCGATCACCGGCCGCATGCTGCTCCGCTCCTTTTCCAACCGCCGGCGGTTCGCCCTGACAGTGCAGACTTGACGACTTGGGCGGCCGCGCGCATTAACCGAACTCCCGCCGCACGGCCCAGCGCTCGCTGGGCTCGCCAGTCAACCGAGGCTCCCGGATGATCAGCCACCAGCTCGCCTTGATCTACACAATGGTTCTGGTTTCCGCTTCCGACCAACGCATGCCCGACTCGGAACTGCGACAGATCGGAGAAATCATCGGGACCCTGCCGGTATTCAGGGGATATAACGGCAACCTGCTGCCGCAAGCGGCAGCGGACTGCGCCGAACTTCTCGATGACGACGAGGGTCTCGACAAGGCTCTGACGCTGATCGAGGCGGCGCTGCCACCGAAGCTGCGCGAGACCGCGTACGCACTCGCCTGCGACATCGCTGCGGCCGACGGGCAGGTGACGGATGAAGAAGTGCGTTTGCTGGAGATGATCCGCCACCGGCTGAAGATCGACCGCCTGATCGCAGCGGGGATCGAACGCGGCGCCCGCGCGCGATTCAGCAATCCCTGATCCGCCTCGCTCCTGCGGTGGTTTCTACGCCGATTGGTTCGATGCTTGCCCGAGAAACGCCTGCGCCTCGGCGGCACTCTCGAAGACGTGCGGTGCGACGTCCCGTTTGGTCAGTTCTTCGCCCAGCTTGGCCCGCATGAAAGCGCTGGTTGTATAGCGCGTTACTTTTATATAGTAAGTCGTCTGCATGTATTGGATCATCTTGGCGTAGGCATCGAGCAGAGTATCGTCGATGCGGAACGAATCGTAGTTGACGACGACATTGACATAGCGGCCAATTTGCTTGCAGCGGTCGCCCACTGCCTGCTGAATCTCTTTTACGTCATTTGCGCTTCGAACCCGCAGTCCTTCGAAGTTGAGGAACAGGATGTTTCGTTCGGTGTCGTAGCTGATGCGCGAGGCAAGGTCGCGGAACCCAAGGAAGTCGCGATCGAGGCCCATCGGTTCCGGCCGGAAGATGCGCGGGTCCATCTCCCGCGGCTGTTCGACGATCGGTTTGAAGTCCATGTGGGCGAGAATGTCGCGCTCGATGTCGATGCCGGGCGCCACCTCGGTGAGCGCAAGGCCCCGCTCGGAAAGGCGGAAGACGCAGCGTTCGGTGGCATAGAGCACCGGCTGGCTCGTCTCCCGGGCATAGGTGCCGCTGAACGTGACCTGGCCGACCTGCTTGACGAACTTGCGCGCCCGCCCTTCCTGGAGGATGCGTAACCGGCCGTCCTCCACGGCGATCTTCAGTCCCCCGGCGGTGAATGTTCCGGCAAAGACGATCTTTCGGGCATTCTGACTGATGTTGATGAAGCCGCCGGCACCGGCCAGTTTGGGGCCGAAGCGGCTGACATTCAGGTTGCCTTCCTCGTCGCATTCGGCGAGCCCCAGACAGGCCATGTCCAGGCCGCCACCGTCGTAAAAGTCGAACTGTTCGTTCTGGTCGATGATCGCTTCGGCGTTGACGTCCGCGCCGAAGTTCAGCCCCGCCTGGGGCACACCGCCGATGGCTCCCGGCTCCGTGGTCAGCGTCACATACTTGAGGATCTGCTCCTCGTTGGCGACCGAGGCCAGCCCCTCGGGCATGCCGATGCCGAGGTTGACCACACCCCCCGGCGGCAGCTCGAAAACGCAGCGCCGGGCAATCAGCTTGCGGTCGTCGAGCGGCAGAGGCGCGAGAGAGCCGAGCGGCACGCGGATTTCGGAAGCGTACGCCGGGTCGTAGGGGACACCATAGGTCTGCCAGTGGAAATCGGGGGTGGCGACGACGACGCAATCCACAAGGATGCCCGGGATTTTGACCTGTTTCGGGTTGAGCGAGCCTGCTTCGGCAATGCGCTCTACCTGCACGACGACAAGGCCGCCCGAGTTCCTTGCCGCCATCGCCATGGCCAGATTGTCGAGCGTCAACGCTTCGCGCTCC
This sequence comes from Rhodospirillales bacterium, assembly GCA_036787145.1. Taxonomy (GTDB): domain Bacteria; phylum Pseudomonadota; class Alphaproteobacteria; order Rhodospirillales; family Defluviicoccaceae; genus Defluviicoccus. Next base: position 1,706 of record DAIQPV010000039.1, on the reverse strand, counting down.
ATGGTGACGTTGCCGTTGGGATCGGCCGTGGTGCCGCGACAGAACGCCACGTGAACGGGAAACGACTTATAGAAGAGCCATTGCTCCCCGGCGAGTTCGATGAGTTCGACGAGGTCCTCAGTGCTGATGTCGTTGATCCGGCCGCCCTCCCGGCGAGGATCGACAAACGTGCCGAGGCCGACCTTGGTGATGACGCCCGGTTTGCGGCCGGCGATGGCGCGGTAGAGCTGCGAGATGACGCCCTGCGGGAGGTTCCATCCTTCGATGCGGTTCGCCAGGGCGAGCTTTGCCACCTTCGGGATCAATCCCCAATGACCGCCGACCACCCGTTTCAGCAGGCCGTCGTGGCCAAGATGATTAAGCCCCCGCTCGCCGCTGTCGCCTTGACCGGCGGCAAACATGAGCGTCAGGTTGCGGGGTGTGCCGGTTTCCAGGAATCGACGTTCCAGCGCCACCAGCAGCGCCTCCGGGGCGCCGGAGCCGATGAAGCCCGTGTTGATCAGCGTGTCACCGTCCCGAACCAGTGCGACGGCTTCTTCGGCCGACACCACTTTATTCTTCATCCTGCCGCCTCCCAGCTCCGATTGATTGATTCGGACCGTCTCGGCCCATTTTGTCTTTCCGTGTACAGCATCAGGAGCGGGCTGTGAACGCACTGAGCCATGCGTCGGCATCCAAAAGCGTGCTCGCATCCAAAGCGTGCTCGCATCCAAGAATGGCCGACGAGGGCCTCGGATGGCGGGATCAGGGCGCTGACTGACTGGCCTCGCGTGCGGCGCCGGTCAGCCCCACCAGGATCTCCCGCAGCGCGGCCGCGTCGGTTGCCATCCGCGGGAATTGAACGCGACAGAAAATGCCTCGGCCCCGGCTCAGGTCGCACCCCTCGGGATCGACCGAGACCATCGTCCAGCCGCTCCCGCCGCGCCCCATCAGCCGCTGCGCCATCAAATCGAGCGCCTCGCGATGATCGGTGTTCATGTGGGCGAGCACCGAAGGTTCGGCGTCCCCCAGGGCGCGGGCCGCATCCGCATCGGCGAGGATCAGGCCGGCTTCGAGGCGGCGCGCCTGGGCGAAGCCTCCAACCCAGTGGCCAGACTCGACGGACATCCGGAAAACCCGGAAGTCGGCAAAACCGGCATACAGGGACGCGCCCGGATGCCGGGCCAGAAATCGGCGTCGCAGCCTTGCTTCCTCGTCGGGGATGATTCGCCCGAGCAGGGTCAGGCGCGGGCCGGTCTGGGGGTTGGCGCGCCGGCCGGTGTCTTCCAGCAGCAGCGAGGCGAGGGAGCTGGAGTCGAGATTGCGAGTATGATCCGACAGTAACGACAGCAGGAGGATTGGGCTGCCATCGCTGTCACAGGCGACGGTCACCAGAGAACAGAAGGGCCGCCCACCGTCACTGGCGAGAGCCGTCGCCAGCGCCGCCGTGCGCCGCGTTCGCAACAGGAGCCTGGCCGTGGCGGCGGTCGCGTCCTTGTCCGTGCCAACGGTTTTCTTTGGCATCAGGGCTCCTTCTGAACGGACGCCTTGGTCAATCGGGAGAGGCGGTCCTCAGCACCAGATCGCGCAAGGTGACAATTCCCACCGGCGCCCGATTGCCATCGACGACCAGCGCGCGGGAAACGCAGAATCGCACCAGCAGGCGGACGGCGTATTTTGCCTGCATCGCGACGGGCACCGTCAGAACGGGCTTCGACATCACCTCG
>DAIQPV010000038.1:0-15192 GCA_036787145.1 Rhodospirillales bacterium | reverse complement strand
GCAGTGAGGAAGAAGGTTCCACCGCAGGGCAAGGGGCGCAAGCCGGCAGCTTCCAGGCCGGCGGCCAGGCGGTCGCGCTTGCCGCTCTGACTGGCGGCCAGGCGGGCGAACCAGCCGGCGCCGCCTTCCCTGAGGCCCGCCGCGACGGCGATCTGCAGGTTGGGCGGCGTGGTGAAGGTGAGAAACTGATGCGCTTTAGCAACAGCATCGATCAGCGGTGGCACCCCGCACGCCCAGCCAACCTTCCAGCCGGTCGCCGAAAAGCTCTTGCCCGCCGAGCCGATCCGCAGGCAGCGCTGGCGCATGTTCGGCATCGTGATCAGCGGCTGGTGCAGCGCGCCATCGAAGACGAGATGCTCGTAGACTTCGTCGCAGACGGCGTAAGCGTCATGCTCTTCCAGAAGACGGGCAAGAAATGCCAGTTCGTCCGGGTCATAGACCTTGCCGATCGGATTCTGCGGCGAATTCAGCACCAGCAGCTTTGTTCTCGGCGAGAACGCCGCTTCCAGCGCATCTCGCGGCAGACCCCACTCCGGCGGTTCCAGACGGACGCATTTCGCCGAACCGCCGGCCCGTTCGACGACCGGCAGATAGGAGTCGTAGAGCGGCTCGATGAGGACCGCTTCATCACCGGGCTCCAGCAGGCCGAAAAAGGCGCACGCCAGGGCTTCCGTCGCGCCGGACGTCACCAGCACCTCGCTGTCGGGGTCAAGATCGAGGCCGTAACAGCGGTGATCGTGCTCGGCGATCGCTCGCCGCAGCTCAGCAACCCCCCGCATCGGGGGGTACTGGTTGGAACCGTGCAGAACGGCCTCGGCAGCGAGCCGCCTCAGCCACTCCGGTCCCTCCTCGTCCGGAAACCCCTGCCCCAGGTTGATCGCACCGTGCTGAACCGAAAGCGCGCTCATCGTGGTGAAGATGGTGGTGCCCCAACGGGCGAGGGAGGCGTTGGCCGGTTTCATTGTTGCATTCACTGAAGGCCAGGGGAAAATCTGCCGCCAAGCATCGGCGACACGGCAACAGGCGGCGGGAACGGGGCATGTGTCAAGTGTCGCACCCAGCGGCAATGGCGTACTTGCCCATAATCAGCTCATATGCCGTCATTTTGATCAGTTATGTGCCTGGGACAACAGCAGGCATCGCGGTGGCCAGTGGGAAATCGGCCGCAGCAGCGACGGATAATTGACCTGCCGCCCTTTTGGCACGAGCCGTGCTTCTCGCTCGGCTCGTAAGCCTGCGGCAACGAGCGTCGACAGCGATCTTTCGGGGGCGCCGAGTGATCGACACCGGCTCGGCTCGACGATAGTGAAGAGGCAGCATCTGATGAAAAAAATCGAGGCGATCATCAAGCCGTTCAAGCTTGACGACGTGAAGGAAGCTCTCCACGAACTGGGGCTGCAAGGCATTACCGTTCTGGAGGCAAAAGGCTTTGGGCGGCAGAAGGGACATACGGAACTCTACCGAGGAGCCGAGTACGTGGTGGACTTCCTGCCGAAAGTGAAGATTGAGCTGGTGGTGGAGGACGGCCTCGTCGAGCAAGCAGTCGAGGCCATCCAGCAGGCAGCACGAACCGGTCGCATCGGCGACGGTAAAATCTTCATCACCACCGTCGAGGACGCCATTCGCGTGCGGACTGGCGAGCGCGGGATCGAAGCGATATAAGGCGGCCGCGTCTATTGCCGCCGCTCGAACGCGGGCCTTGCCTCACGCCCGCCTTCGGCAATGCACTCAACGAGAGGGACCAGAAGGAACTTACCATGCCACTGAACTGTAAGACGCCGGCGGAAGTGCTGCAGGTCGTCAAAGATAACGAGGTCAAGTACATCGACCTGCGCTTCACCGACCCGCGCGGTAAATGGCAACATCTGACGATGACGGCGGATTTCGTCGACGAGGACGCCTTCGCCGATGGCCTGATGTTCGACGGCTCATCGATTGCCGGTTGGAAGGCGATTAACGATTCCGACATGGCGTTGATTCCGGACCCCACCACCGCGGTCATGGATCCGTTCGCGGCCCAGTCGTGCCTCGTTCTTTTCTGCGACGTCATCGAACCCTCGACCGGTGAGGCCTATGTCCGCGACCCGCGGTCAATCGCCAAGAAGGCGGAAGCCTACGTCACCTCCTCCGGCATCGGCGATACGGTCTACGTCGGTCCGGAAGCCGAGTTCTTCGTCTTCGACGACGTTCGATATGAAGTGAAGATGAACTCGTGCTTCTACGAGTTCAGCTCGGACGAAGGCCCGTACGTCACCGGCCGCATTCTGCCGGAGGGCAACGCCGGCCACCGTCCGCCGATCAAGGGCGGCTACTTCCCGGTTCCGCCGGTCGACTCGTGCATGGACCTGCGCGCCGAGATGGTCTCGACGATGCAGGAGATGGGGCTGGTGATGGACAAGCATCACCACGAGGTGGCGCCGTCACAGCATGAGCTGGGCCTCGTCTTCTCGACGCTGGTGAAGGCCGCCGACAACATCCAGATCTACAAGTACTGCACCCACATGGTGGCGCAGACCTACGGCAAGACGGCGACGTTCATGCCGAAGCCGGTCACCGGGGACAACGGCTCCGGCATGCACACCCACCAGTCGATCTGGAAGGACGGCAAGCCGCTGTTCGCCGGATCCGGCTACGCCGACCTGTCCGACCTGGCGCTGTACTACATCGGCGGCATCATCAAGCACGCCAAGGCACTGAACGCGTTCACCAACCCCTCGACCAACAGCTACAAGCGTCTGATCCCGGGCTTCGAGGCACCGGTGCTGCTGGCGTATTCTGCCCGCAACCGCTCGGCGTCCTGCCGGATCCCCTTCACCTCGAACCCGAAGGGCAAGCGCGTCGAGATCCGCTTCCCCGACCCGACCGCCAACCCTTATCTGGCGTTCGCGGCAATGCTGATGGCCGGCCTCGACGGCATCCAGAACAAGATCCATCCTGGCGACGCCATCGACAAGAACCTCTACGACCTGCCGCCGGAAGAGCTGGCGACAGTCCCAACCGTTTGCGGCTCGCTGCGCGAGGCGCTCGGCCACCTCGACGCCGGCCGCGACTTCCTCAAGCGCGGCGATGTCTTTACCGACGACCTGATCGACAGCTACATCGAGCTGAAGTGGGAAGAAGTCTACAACTTCGAGCACACTCCCCATCCGGTCGAATTCCAGATGTACTACTCGTCCTAGCTCCTTCTCCTCGTTGCGTGCCCGCTACCCCCTGCCGCTCCGGCGGGGGGTAGCGGCGGGGTTTTTCCCTCTCACACCATCGAGGTGTTCCTCTCCGCGACTTGACGCTCCCAGCAAATAAAGCAAATAGTGGATGGGGCCGCAGCCGACCCTGGCGCCCGACCGTGCCGGTTTCCTCGCAGTGGATGCGAGGCTGGAGCAGCGATGGCGGATATCAGCCTGGATTATATTGGGCACCAGATAAGAACGCTGCAGAGCCAGGTCAACGACCTGCAGCGCGAGGCGGATCATACCCGCCTGGTAAACAGCGTCCTGCACAAGGAGATGAAGACGCTGCATGCCGAGCTGGAAGCGCAGCGGGCTCGGCTGGACCTGGTCGATGAACGTCTGGATCGCATCGAGACGCGGGTCGAGCAGATCAGCAGCCGGGTTCAGCGGATTGATGACCGACTCCAACAGATCGATGGCCGCTTCCAGCAACTCGACGATCGGGTTCAGCGGATCGATGGCCGCTTCCAGCAACTCGATGGCCGACTCCAGCAGATGGAAGGCGGCTTCGACCGGCTTGCCGGCCATCTCGACGGCATGGGGGCGACGCTCCAGCAGGTTCTTCTGCGGCTGCCGGCCGGCTGAGGACCGGCGCCGCCATCCTCAGCCGTAAAGGTGCGGGCTCAGATCCCGTCCATGCCGTTCATGTTCCACTTGCCCTTCGGTGACAGGTGGATGCCGCACTCGGTTTTCTCGCGGCCCCGCCAGCGGCCGGCACGGGCATCCTCGCCGGGCGCGACCCGGTCGGTGCAGGGCATGCAGCCGATCGACAGGAAGCCGTCGGCTTCCAGCGGGTGGCGCGCCAAGGCGTGGCGCTCGAAATATCCCTCGATGTCCGCCTTTCGCCACAGCGCCAGGGGATTGACCTTGATCCGGCCGTCGTCCTCGTTGTGCTCGATGCGCTGCAGGCCGTCGCGCTCGCCGCCGTGGAAGCCCTTCCGCCCGGTGATCCAGGCATCGAACCCCTCCAGGGCACGGTTCAACGGCTCGACCTTGCGGATGTGGCAGCACATGTCGGGATTGCCGAACCAGAGCACGCCGTCCGGATCGAGTGCGTCGATCCGGGCCGCATCCGGCTTGATCGACCGCACGTCGGTCAGGCCAAGGTCAGCCGCCAGGCGGTCGCGATACCGCAGCGTCTCGCCGAACAGCTTGCCGGTATCGAGGAAGATCACCGGCAGGCCCGGTTCGATGTTGGCCACCATGTGCAGCAGAACCGCCGCCTCCGCGCCGAATGACGAGACGAGCGCGATGCGCTGCGGAAACTCCTGGTGGATCATCCCGGCAAGCATCGTCTCGGTGTCGGCTTCCGCCCACCTTCGCCCCAGTTCATCGACACGCGAGCGGCTGGCTGCAAAAACGCTCTGCGCCGACACCTCTTCCAGGCCGCCGGCCTCTATCTGGTCGAGGGGTCTCATTCCGCCGCCCGCCGCCGGTGCCGCAGTCTTGTGACGGGCACCCTGTCGTCTGTCGCGTCCTGGTAGAAAGCGGTAAACTCTCCCATCGCCTTCCGCCACGTCTCGCTGGCGTTCTGATCGGCCATCTCGAACGCGTCAAACCCACAGCGGTGCATGAACAGGAGCTGGTCCCGCAGCACGTTGCCCACCGCGCGAAGCTCCCCGGCAAATCCCCATCGCTCGCGCAGCAGGCGTGCCGTGGAATAACCCCGGCCGTCGCGAAACGTCGGAAACTCGATGGCAATCAGCTCCAGCGCCGCTGCGTCGGCCCCCACCTCAACCGCCAGCTCCGAACTCTTCAACCGCACACCCAGCGGCGCCCGGCGCGACACCAGCGCGTCGCGCTGCGCACGCAAGCGTGTCAGGGAAACGATGACCGGGCCGGTCGCCGGCAGCGGCGCTTCGTCGTCCAGCGCGATCCAGGGATCGTCGACGACGCGGCCGTTCTTAATGAGCGACATAAAGCTTCTCCTTGAAGGGTTCGAGCCCCACCCGGCGGTACGTGTCGAGGAACCGCTCGCCCTGCTGCCGCAGGTCAAGATAGGTTTCGACCAGGTTCTCCACCGCATCGACCACGCCGTCGTAGGGGAAGGCCGGACCGACCAGCTGTCCCAGTGCAGCGGTTTCGGTGGCGTCGCCGCCCAAGGTCAGCTGGTAGAATTCCTCGCCCTTCTTGTCGACCCCGAGGATACCGATGTGGCCCACGTGGTGGTGGCCGCAGGCGTTGATGCAGCCCGAGATCTTGATCTTCAGCTCGCCCACATCGTGGGCGCGGCCGATATCGGCGAAACGCTCGGAGATGCCCTGGGCGATGGTGATCGACCGCGCGTTGGCGAGATTGCAGTAGTCAAGGCCGGGACAGGCGATGATGTCGGTCACCGTATTGATGTTCGGCGTGCCGAGCCCGAGGGTGTCGAGTTCCCGCCACAGCGCGTAGAGCGCATCCTGACGGACGTGCGGCAGGGTAAGGTTCTGCTCGTGGGTCACCCGCACCTCGTCGAACGAATACCGCTGGGCGAGGTCGGCCACCGCGTCTATCTCCTCGGCGGAGGCGTCGCCAGGGACCCCGCCGATCGGCTTCAGCGAGATGTTGACGATGGCGTAGCCCGGCTGCTTGTGCGGATGGAGGCTGGCGCGCGCCCAGAGCGCGAACGCCGGGTCCGCCTGTTTCTGCCGCTCGAATTCGGCCGAGACAAAGGGCAACGGGGCAAACGGCGGCGGAGCAAAATATCCGGCGATGCGCTGCATCTCGCCTTCCGGAAGCTCGACGGGGGTCCCCCGGATCGCTTCCCATTCCTCTTCCACCCGCCTGCGGAACTCCTCGATCCCGACTTCATGCACCAGGATCTTGATCCGCGCCTTGAACATGTTGTCGCGCCGGCCGTACTCGTTATAGACGCGCAGGATCGCTTCCATGTAGCTGAGCAGATAGGGCTTCGGCAGAAACGCGCGGATGGTCTTGCCGATCATCGGGGTGCGCCCCTGACCGCCGCCGACCAGCACTTCGTAGCCGATCTCGCCGTCGTCAGCGCGGACGATGCGGATGCCGATATCATGCACGGCGATCGCCGCCCGGTCGGCCGGCGCTCCCGTCACCGCCACCTTGAACTTGCGCGGCAGGAACGAGAACTCCGGATGCAGGCTCGACCACTGGCGGATGACCTCGGCGCAGATGCGCGGGTCCTCGATCTCATCGGCCGCGGCTCCAGCATATTGGTCGGCGGTGACGTTGCGGATGCAGTTGCCGCTGGTCTGCAGGGCGTGCATCTCGACGTCCGCCAGATCCATTAGGATGTCCGGCACGTCCTTCAGCGCCGGCCAGTTGTACTGGATGTTCTGGCGGGTGGTGAAATGGCCGTAGCCCTTGTCGTAACGCCGGGCGATGTGCGCCAGCTGCCGCATCTGCCGCGAGGACAGCGTGCCGTAGGGGACGGCGACGCGCAGCATGTAAGCGTGGAGCTGCAGATAGAGGCCGTTCATCAGCCGCAGCGGGCGGAACTCGTCCTCGGTCATTTCGCCGGAAAGCCGGCGACCAACCTGATCGCGGAACTGCGCGACCCGTTCTGCAACAATGGTGTGATCGAATTCGTCGTAGCGATACATCTTGCTCAGACCTCCGCCTGCTTGCCGAGATCCAGTCGCACCGTCGGCCCCAGGGCACGGATGCGCTCGCGCTCGCTGGTCCCTCGCAGCTTGCCGTCCGGACCGGCGACCACATCGATCAGATAAGGCCCGACGATCCGGCAGGCCTCGACGTCCGGCTCGGTTCCGGCGAGCAGCGCTGCACCTGCCTCCTTGCCGACGACGCTGAACGCATCGGCGATGTCCTCGACCCAACGACCCTCGGCACCGAGGTAGACCACCAGGCCGTCCACCAGGCGGTTGGCGGTCACCGCCTTCATGGCCGCGCCCCGGGCGCCCCGGGCGGTCGAAAGGGCAAGGACGCCCTCGTCGCTGGCGCGCTTGCTGCTCTTGCTCTCTGCTTCGCTCATCGCAATCGTTTCAACTCGTTTCAGTTCAGGGCGGCGACCGCCGGAACGGCAGGTGCTGCGGGTTCGCGCCATGCGTCGGCCCGGCGCACCACGTCGCCAATGAGGATCAGCACCGGCCCTGATCCTGCCGCGCTGACCAGCGTCGGCAGCTCACGCAACAGGCCGGTCAGGACCTGCTGCTCGGGAAGCGTGCCGTTGACGATCACCGCCGCCGGCGACGCTGGATCGCGGCCGTGGGCGATCAGGCTCCCGGCCATCCGGTCGGCCGTGCTTGCCCCCATATAAACGCAGATCGTGCGGCCGTCCTGTGCCAAATCCCGCCAGTCGAGAGCCGGATCGCCCTGTTCGCCATGGCCGGTGACGATGCTGAGCATCTGCGCCTCGCCGCGCACGGTCAGAGGGATCCCAGCGGCGGCGGCGCAGCCGGTGGCGGCGGTGATGCCGGGGACGACCTCGACGCGGACGCCGTGGCGCAGCAGATAGTCCCGCTCCTCGCCGCCGCGGCCGAAGACGAACGGATCGCCGCCCTTGAGACGGACGACGCGCCGCCCGGCGCGCGCCTGGCTTAGCAGCAACGCATTGATCTGGTCCTGCGAGAACGGATGGCGCCCGGGCGCCTTGCCGACGTCGATGCAATCGGCGTCCCGGCGCGCATAATCGAGGATGCGCGGCCCGACCAGCCGGTCGTGGACGATGACATCGGCCTGCTGCAGCAGGCGCAGGGCTTTCAGCGTCAGCAGCTCCGGGTCACCGGGACCGGCGCCGACCAGGTGCACGAGTCCTTCTTCCGACGCCGGGTCTTCGCTGCGGTTGATCGTGCCGAGCATCCGTTCGCGAGCGCCGTGCTGATCGCCAGCCAGGACCTGGGCGGCGATCGGCCCCTCGAAAAACCGCTCCCAGAACCGCCGCCGCGCCGCACCCGACCGCCGCGTCGCCTTCACCGCCGAGCGGAAGCCTTCGGCGAAGCGGGCGAGGCGACCGAGATCGGCGGGCAACATCGCCTCGATCCGCCCCCGGATCGAGCGGGCCAGCACCGGCGCCGCTCCACCGCTGCAGACAGCCACCGTCACCGGGTCCCGATCGACGATCGCCGGCCACACGACCGTAGAGAACTCCGGCCGGTCAACGACGTTGACCGGAATGCCGCGCGCCCGCGCCGCCGCGGACACGGCCGCATCGGAGGCCGCGTCTTCGCAGGCGGCCACCACCAGCGTCCGCCCGTCCACATCGCTGCCGCAGAAGGGGCGGCACAGAAGACGCAGCTGACCGAAGCCACCGGCAGCCCTCATGGCCACGTCCGGCTTTTCGGCAACCACCGTGACCACAGCGTCGCAATCGGCAAGCACCAGCGCCTTACGGACGGCGGCATCGCTTCCGCCGACGACAAGGACGTCGCGATCACGAAGGTCGAGAAACAGAGGGAAGTACCGCATCGCCTGCCCCAGCTAAGCACACTCACCTAACGTTAATTCGTACACTGATACACTTAGTGTAATGTACAATACTTTTAAAGTACAAATTTTATAAGTATAATCATCTCCCCCCCCCTTCGCCCTGGCCGATTCCCGGAGAATCCCTGCGGATCGCTCGCCATGAACACGTCGCTGCTGAGCCGGGCGAAATCAAGCTCCCCTTCCCTTGCTCCGTTCCCGGGCTGTTTAGGGCGTTTGCCGATGCGGCTCAACGTCGATCCGCCATCGGATTCTTCCCCGTGCACCAAGGTTGGCGCTGTGGCCGGCGACTTCGTACACTCCGCCGCCCGCATCTGAAGGAGCCGAAGCCGCTTGGAAGACGATCTGTTCGCGCGAACGCCGCCCACACAAACCACATACACGGCAAAGGACATTGAAGTCCTGGAGGGGCTGGAGCCCGTCCGCCGCCGGCCTGCGATGTACATCGGCGGCACCGACGAACGCGCCCTGCACCACCTGGTCGCCGAGCTTCTGGACAACGCGGTGGATGAAGCGGTGGCGGGATATGCCACCCGCATCGAACTCCATCTGGCGGCGGATGGCAGCGTCACGGTGCGGGACAATGGTCGCGGCATTCCGGTCGATCCGCACCCCAAGTTCAAGGACCGCTCGGCTCTCGAAATCATCCTGACGACCCTGCATTCCGGGGGCAAGTTCGGCGGCGACGCCTACGTCACCTCGGGCGGCTTGCATGGCGTCGGCCTCTCCGTGGTCAACGCGCTCGCCGAGCATTTGACGGTCGAGGTCGCCCGCGATCGGGCCCTCTGGACGCAAACTTACGCCCGCGGCGTCCCGCAAGGGCCGCCGCGCAACGCCGGGTCGGTGCAGAACCGGCGCGGAACGACCGTCTCCTTTGCTCCCGATCTGCAGATCTTTGACGACGGAGCCCGCTTCCGGCCCGGCCTGCTGTACCGGATGGCGCGCTCGAAAGCCTACCTGTTCCGCGGCATGGAAATCCGCTGGTCGTGTCCGCAGGAGCTGCTCAACGGCGAGGCGGACGTGCCCGCCGAAGCGGTGCTGCAGTTTCCGGGAGGGGTGGGGGACTATCTCAAGGCCGCGCTCGAAGGCCGGCCGACGCTCACCCCCGCCCCTTTCCAGGGGGAAGCAAAACTCGCCGACGGTGCCGGCCGGGTGGAGTGGGCCGTTGCCTGGCCGCTGGACGACGACGGCTTTCTCACCGCCTACTGCAACACCGTGCCAACCCCTCAGGGCGGCACCCACGAAGCCGGATTCCGCTCCGCGCTGACCCGTGGCCTGAAGGCCTACGGCGACCGCGTCCGCAACCGTGATGCGGAGAAAGTGCAGCCCGAAGATGTCATCGCCGGCGCGTGCGTCATGCTGTCGGTCTTCCTCCGCAATCCGCAGTTCCAGGGGCAGACCAAAGAGAAGCTGACCTCGCCCGAGGCGACGCGGCTGGTCGAGGCAACGGTGCGCGATCACTTCGACCACTGGCTTGCCGATGCGCCGGCGCAGGCAACCTCCCTCCTGTCCTATGCGGTGGAGCGGGCGGACCAGCGGCTGCGGCGCCGCCAGGACAAGCAGGTGAAACGGGCTTCGGCGACACGCAAGCTGCGGTTGCCCGGCAAGCTCACCGACTGCGCTCGCGAAGCTGCCGCCGGCACCGAGCTGTTTTTGGTGGAGGGAGACTCCGCCGGCGGCTCCGCCAAGCAGGCGCGCGACCGTGAGACCCAGGCGGTGCTGCCGCTGCGCGGCAAGATCCTCAACGTGGCGAGCGCCTCGGCCGAAAAGCTGCGGCTGAACCAGGAGCTGAGCAATCTGATCGAAGCGATCGGTTGCGGCGTCGGCGCGGCCTATGACGAGGCCGCCCTGCGCTATGACAAGATCATCATTATGACCGACGCCGACGTGGACGGCGCGCACATCGCCTCCCTGCTCATCACCTTCTTCTACCGGGAGATTCCGCGTCTGATCGAGGGCGGGCACCTCTTCCTGGCGGTGCCGCCGCTGTACCGGCTGTCGCGCGGCCCGCTGACCCTGTATGCGCGGGACGACGCGCACAAGGATACACTGCTGGCCACCGAGTTCGCCGGACGCGGGCAGGTCGAGATCAGCCGCTTCAAGGGCCTGGGCGAAATGCCCGCGGTGCAGCTCAAGACGACGACGATGGATCCCCGGACGCGCTCGCTGCTGCGGGTCGTCGTCCCCGGGCACGACGCCGAACCGGACCGGGCGCTCACCAAGGACCGCGTCGAAACGCTGATGGGCCGGAGGCCGGAGCTGCGCTTCGCGCTGATCAGCGAGCACGCCCGCTTCGTCACCGACAGCCTGGACGTGTGAGCCGGCGCCGTCCGTTGCTAGCCGCACGCGACGCCGTCTGCCGGCGTGAGAGGAACAGGGTGGGCGCCGCCGGCGTTTTCCTCTCTTAAGCGGAGGACTGTCCCATGGCAGAGCAAAGCAAAGAGCAGCAGGAAACGGTCGGCCGGGTGATGCACGAGTTCAAGCATCACGAGCTGAAAACCAGTGCCGGCAAGCAGGTGACCAATCCCAAGCAGGCGATCGCCATCGGCCTGCGCGAGGCCGGCGCCTCGAAGTCCGAAAGCGACGAGAAGTACGAGGAGACCCTCAAGCGCACCAAGGAGCGCGAGCGAAGCGGCCAGACGGCGAAAGCCGAGGCGGAAGGCGGCGGCAAGGGATCAGGGAAGGCCGCAAGCACCTCGACATCGGATAAGACCAAGGGTGAGTTCTACGAGGAAGCGAAGGCAAAAGACGTTCCCGGCCGTTCGACGATGACCAGGCAGGAATTGGCCAAGGCGGTCGGCAACAGCGGCAAGTGACGGTCCGGCAACCGGCTGCTATCCTTCGGCAGAGGCTAACGGGTGTGCGCGGTGGGTTGGCCATGCGGGGCGTGTGCGTCCGAATGTCGGTATTCCTGGTGGTCCTGCTCGCCGGCTGCGCCTCGCAGGTCACGACGCAGACGTCCCACGACGTTTATTTCCGCGCCGGCGTTCCCAGTGAGTTTGGTTACGCCGGCGGCGAAACCGGCCTCATGCCGGTGATCATCCTCGGCAACCCGTTCCCGTTGCCGAAGGCGGCCGTCGATCAGAGCGTCGTCGCCGCCATGCAAGGCAAGGTCAATGGCCCGCCGGTTCGCTTCGTCGCGGTGCCGGCGTTATCGTTGCCGTCGGGTTACGCGGTCGTTGCCCTGCTGAATGCCGCTCCCGGCACGTCCGCCAACCTGCTTTGCGCGCAGCGTGGCTTGCTGGAACCCCCGCCGCCGCGGTCGGAGAGAACCACGGTGCTGATGGCCTTCTGCGGGAACGCCGATGCCCGCTCCTGGGCCTTCTCCACGACAGGCCCGGTCGGCTCGCCTGAGGATCCGCTGTTCCAGGACCTGATCGCGCGGACGACGTTCGCGCTGCTGCCGCGCCGCGACGACGACTGGGGTCGCGGCAATCTCATGTGAACTGTACCCTTCGTTCGACGAAGGTGCTTGCCCGCGAAACGCGCAGCCTCGAACCCCTGGCGCTGACACTCCGAAGCCGGCATGTTGGCCCCGGCGACCGGAGGGGCGACGGTGATCGACGCGGTGTTGGGCAGTCCGCTGTTTGTGCTGGGCCTGATCCTCGCTTTGGGGGCGCTGCTGGGAGATGTGGCCGAGCGCCTGCGTGTTCCCTGGATCACCGGCTGCATCGTGCTGGGCGTGGCGCTTGGGCCCGCGGCAGGGGATGTCCTGCCGACGACGCGCGCCGCCGCCCTGGGCGGCTTCACCCAGGCCGCGCTCGCGGTCATTGCCTTCAACATCGGCAGCCAATTGACCCTCGGCCGGCTCAAGACCATCGGCGGCAGCGTCGTGCTGATGGCGGCAGCCCAGCTTCTGGCTCCCGTCGCCCTCGTCCTCGCCGGTGAGTCCCTGCTGGGGCTGGCCCTTCCGGCCGCGCTGATCCTGGCGGCCGTCGCCCCCGCCACCGCACCCACCACCACCTACTCCGTCATCCGGCGGCGGGAGGCGACCGGTCCGTTCATCGATCGCGCGCTCGGCGTCCTGGCGCTCAACGACGCCGCGGCTGTCCTCATCTTCAGCGCCGTCTCGGCCGGTGTCGTCGCCATGCTGGGCGCCGGCGCCGCCTCCGGCATCGGCACCGCCTTGTGGCATGCGGCGGCGAATGAGGCCCTCTCGATCGCCGCCGGCATAGCCCTCGGCCTCTTCTATCTCGCCATTCGCCCCATCATCGAAGACGGGAGGCCGGGCTGGGAATCGCGGCTCACTGCCCTGTTGCTCGGGCTGGTGCTGCTGAGCATCGGCGGCGCCATTGCGCTGCAGCTCTCCCACCTTTTGCTGCCGCTGAGCCTGGGTATCGTCGTCGCCAATGGCGTCGACAGCGTCGAGCAGGACTTTATCCGAAAACACATTAAGGGCTTCGAAGAGCCCCTGTTCTTTGTGTTTTTCGTTCTCGCGGGTGCCCACCTGCCGGTGACCGCGGCCGGGCACCTCGCCCTGCTCGCCTCAGCCGTTATCTACCTCGCCTGCCGCTTCGCCGGCAAATATGCCGGCATCTCGCTCACGGCCTCGGCGCTGCACCTCGACCAGCCGACACGCCGCTACCTCGGCCTGTGCTTTCCATCGCAGGGCGCGCTGGCGATGGGCCTGATCCTGGCCTTGCGCGATTCGCCCGCCGTCCGCCAGCTTCCTGCCGGGGTCAGCGAGCCGATCGAGACCGCCGTTTCGGTCATCCTCATCGCCGTGCTGCTGTCACAGCTCGTGGGCCCGGCGCTGATCGACCTCGCCGTCCGCCGCGGCACGCAGCCTTCTGGTTCGTTACCGGGGAGCGAAACAAGCCCAAGCCGTCGATGACCATCCCCTCGTGAACGCGATCCTGCCGCCGATCAATTGAACAGCACGCCCGGCAGCCACGTCGCGAGCTGCGGAAACAAGGCGATGATGCCGAGGCCGATCAGCTGAATGCACACGTAAGGGATGATGCCGCGGTAGATATGCAACGTCGTGATCTGCGGAGGCGCGACGCCGCGCAGATAGAAAAGCGCGAAGCCGAAGGGCGGGGTCAGGAAGCTGGTCTGCAGGTTGACGGCGATCATCACCCCGAACCACAGCGGGTTGACATCCTGCTGCAGCAGGATCGGCCCGACGATCGGCACGACGACAAAGATGATCTCGATGAAGTCGAGGAAGAACCCCAGCACGAACATCACCGCCATCACCGCCACCATCATGCCGGTGGCGCCGCCCGGCATCTGGTGCAGGACGTCTTCGACGACGCGGTCGCCGCCCAGGCCGCGGAACACCAGCGAAAACACCGAAGCGCCCAGCAGGATGACGAACACCATGCTGCTGATCGACATGGTCGAGCGCATGACTTCCGCCAGCACGCCGGCGCGGGCGGTGCGGGCGAGCGCGACCACGAGACCGCGGAGGACAACGAGGCACAGCAGCGCGGCGACAATGAAGGCCGCGGTGTCCCACCAGGGGACGTCGGCGAGGCCGAGGCGCAGGTCGAAGAGACGAGTCAGCACGATCTGCGCCAACAGAGCGAGGCCGGCGGCATGCACGGGCCGGGAGGTTCCGTCGTCCAGCCACCTCACGAGCCGTTGCCCCGGCCGCCAGGACGACGGAGCGGTGAGTTCCCTCTCCGCCGGCACCGGGAGGACGCGCGCCGCCAGGAACAGGGCGCCCACGCAGCCGACGGCGGCCGCCTCGGTCGGCGTTGCGATGCCGGCGAGGATCGAGCCCAGCACCGCCAGGATCAGAAGCCCCGGCGGCAGCAGGGCCTCCGTCACCCGCCTTGAGAGGTCGTCGACGCGCTCGCCGCGGCCGACCAGCGCCGGGCACGAGGCGGGATCAAGCACCGCCTTGATCAGCACCCACCCGATGTAGAGGCCGACCAGCAGCATCCCCGGCAGGAAGGCCCCGGCAAACAGGTCGATGACCGACAGCGGCGCCGGGGCCCAGTTGCCCGTGGCCCGCTGCGCCTCGGCGTAAGCACCCTGAAGGATGTCGCCCAGCAGCACCAGGATGACCGAGGGCGGGATGATCTGGCCGAGCGTGCCCGAGGCGCAGATCGTGCCGCAGGCGAGCTTGGGATCATAACCGGCCTTGAGCATCGACGGCAGGCTGAGCAGCCCCATGGTCACGACGGTGGCGCCGACGATACCGGTCGATGCCGCCAGCAGCATGCCCACGAAGATCACCGAGATCGCCAGTCCGCCGCGCATCCGGCCGAACAGCAGACCCATGGTGTCCAGCAGCTGCTCGGCGATCTTCGCCCGCTCGAGCATGACGCCCATGAAGACGAACAGCGGCACCGCCACCAGCACCTCGTTGACCATGACGCCGAAGTACCGGGAGGGCAGTCCGCCCAACAGCCGCAGGTCAAAGTCGTGGAAGGCATTGCCGATCAGCGCAAACGCCAGCGCCGTGCCGCCCAGGCTGAAGGCGACCGGGAATCCCAGCATCAGGACGGCGCACGCGGCGGCGAACATGAGAATGCTGAGGACCTCAATGCCCATCGCGCGGGCCCTCGATTGCGGGGACGCCGGTCGCCGGTTCCGTCCGACCGGTCAGCAGGAA
>DAIQPV010000037.1:10587-15227 GCA_036787145.1 Rhodospirillales bacterium | reverse complement strand
ACCCGTCGATCGACGCCGCCGCCCGCGTTTACCTTCTACCGCGCGCTGTAGCTTGCAGGAGTGGCAGGACACCCCGATGTCTTCCGATCTGACCCAGGCGCTCCGCTCCGCCCACAGCGGGCTCATTGCCAACCAGCAGGCCCTGGACGTCATCGCGCGCAACGTCTCGAACGCGAGCACACCCGGGTACTCGCGCAAGATCGTCAACCTCGAGCAGCGGACCCTCGCCGGCAGCGGGGCCGGCGTGCAATCCGGGACGGTGACGCGGCACGTCGACCAGGGGCTGGTGGCAAGCGTTCGCCTCGAGAGCGGAAATCAGCAGGCCAGCGCAGCGGCCAGCAGCCTTCTCGCGCGCGTCCAAGACCTGTTCGGCACACCGGAAAGCAACGGCTCCCTCGCCCACCGGCTGTCCGACTGGCAGGCCTCGGTGGAGACGCTGGCACTGGCGCCGCAGGATGCTCTGTCGCAACGGCAGATGGTTTCGGCCGGCGAAGACCTGTCGTTCGCCCTGCGGCAGTCCAGCGCCGGTGTGCAAAGTCTCCGCCTTGAAGCAGACAAGCTCATCGGCGAGCGCGTGGACGAGATCAACGGTCTCCTCCAGGACGTCTCCGAATTGAACGACAAGATCGTCCGCAACGGCGCCGTCGGCCAGAGCGTCGCCGACCTGGAAGATACGCGCGATCTGAAGCTCGACAGGCTGGCCGAACTGATCGACATCCGCGTCACCGATCGCGGCAGCGGCGGGGATGTCGTGGTTTTTACCGCTTCCGGGCGAACGCTGGTGGATGGCACCGCCCTGACGCTCAGCCACCGCTCCGCCAGCGGCATGGATGCCGCCGCCGACCGGGCCTCGGGGTTCCTTGACGGCATTTACATCGGCGAGAGGATCGCGGGGAACGACATCACCAAGGAGTTGCGCGGGGGCGAGGTCGCCGGCCTGGTCGACATGCGGGACAATACGCTGCCCGGCATCCAGAGCACCCTTGACGAACTCGCGGTCAATCTCCGCGATGACGTGAACGCCGTGCACAATCAGGGCGTGAGCTTTCCCGGACTTACGACGATGTCGGGGACCCGCAATTTCTCGGCGCCGGCCACCCAGACGATCACCTTCAGCGGTACCTCCGACACCGCGCTCGTTTTGTTCGATGCCGCGGGGAATGAACTGGCGCAGACGACGGTTCGCACCCTTCTCGATGATCCCGTTGCCACGGGCAATCCGCTTTCCGCTGGCGATGCCACGGCAACGATCGATGAGCTCCGCACGGCGCTCAATGGCGCCCTGGGCGGAGCCCTTTCCGCCAAGATCGTCGACGGAAAGCTAGTGTTGTCGGGGACGCCAACGGGCGCGACGCTGGCGCTCCGCGATCAGGCATCGAGCGCCCGCGGCGCCGCTGCCGAGAACGTCGCCATCGGTTTCGACATCGACGGAACGGGCGGCGCCGACGAGCAGCACGAGGGATTCTCGGCCTTCTTCGGCCTGAACGACTTTTTCGTCGATCGGGTGGGCGCGGGCTCGGGCGCAGGCTCGGGCCGAACCGGCGTCTCCTCGACGCTGCAGGTTCGGCCGGACATCGCCGCGGCGCCGGACCGGGTTGCGCGCGGCGCGGTACAGTGGAATGCCAGCCTTGCCCCTTCGGGCCGCTACACCGTGACGGCTGGCGACGATACGATCGTCCAGAAACTGGCCACGATGCTGAGTTCCGGCACCGATCTGGCCGCAGCCGGGCGTCTACCGGCAACAACGGCCACGCTCGCCGAATACGCCGCCAGCCTGATCAGCGACGCCTCTGTCCAGGCCGCCACCGCCGAAGACGATGCGACCTCCCGCTCGGACCTGGTCGAGGCCTTAAAGCAGAAGTCGGATTCGGTGCGCGGCGTCAATCTCGACGAGGAGCTGAGCGACCTGATGCTCTACGAGCAGGCTTACACGGCGGCCGCCCGCGTCGTGCAGGTGATCCAGGAACTTTTTGACGCACTCGATCGAGCGCTCGGATAAGGAGGCGCAGATATGACGCGGATCGCGACGCTGGCCACCAGTCAGCAGCTCAACTCGATCCTGGCGGATACCCAGGCCCGCGTGCAGGCCTTGCAGACCCAGATCGCGACGGGCAAACGGTCGCAGACGTATGCCGGTATCGGCAGCGGCTCGCGCCGTCTCATCGATCTCGAGCAGCGCCAAAAGCTGCTTGAACGCTACGAGCAGAACAACACGCTGATGGAGGCCCGCGTCGATGCCACGGCGACTGCCGTGACCGGCATCTCAAGCACCATCCGCGACTTCCGCCAGGACCTGCTGTCGGTGATCAGCAGCGGCGCCGTGCTCTCGTCGTCAAAAGCCGACGATCTGCAAGAAACCGCCTTTCGCGCGCTGCAGACGCTTGAAGATTACCTGAACACCAACCTCGATGGCCGATCCCTGTTCGCGGGCAGCCAGGTTTGCACCCGGCCGGTGGATATTGCGGCAAACTCGCTGGATGAATTCCAGGCGACGTGGGACGGCAGCTCCGTCATCTACCCGCCGACACGGGCGGCTCAGGTCGGTGCGAGCGGATCCCTGACACACGCCGCAACCGGCGACCTGAGCATCACCCAGAGCGTGACCGCCGGGCCTTTCGATACGATCACCGCCGCCAATACCGGCGCGTTCGCATCCCTCCAGCCCGGCGCCGCGATCACCATCAGCGGCAGCAGCACCGGGAACGACGGCACATACACGGTTGTCTCCAGTGATGGCGACCGGTCGATCACGATTGCCGGAACGCTGTCCTTCCCGCCGGCGGCGACATTGATCACCGTGACCAACAGTCTTGCCGACCCGCTCGGGGCAGTCGACACCGGCGCAAGGATTTCCATCGGCAACTGGTACAGTGGCGACACGCTGGGCCAGACGCACCGCCTGGATGACGAACGCTCGTTCACGCTCGATCTCGACGGCATCGATCCGGCGTTCGAGAAAGCGATCCGCGCTCTGGGCATCCTCGCGCAAGGCGGAACCGGCCAGCCCGGGGGGCTGGACGCACACCAGGAGCGGATCGATCAGGCGCTCTATCTCCTCAACGAGGCGATCGATGGCAGCGGCACCGGCACCGCGCCCTTCGGCTCGGAACAAAAGGGGGACCTGAAGGATGTGGAGAGCCGGGTCGGCATGCAGCAGGTGATGCTCGCCGACGCGAAGACGCTCCACACCCAGCTCGCGGCAGCGCTCGACGATCAGATCGGCGGCATCGAAAACGCCGACCCGCAGCGGGCGATCGCGCAGTTGCTCGATAGCACGCAATGCCTGGAAGCTTCGTATCAGGTCATCGCCCGCGTCCGCAGCCTGAACCTGGCGCAGTTCCTCTAGCGCGGCCTTAAGGCAGCGGCCGTGAGCTCCCCTCCCTGATGCCGAAGAAATAATCGCGCACAGCTTGCCGGGCCTGAAGCCGGCCGATTGGCCGGGCGACGATGCCGAGCGGGCCTCCGATCCGGTCGGTGACCGTGCGGTTGACGATCAGCACCAGCGAGCCGCTGTCGTAAGGCACGGCGATCCCTAACTGCTCCAGCACGTTGTACGAATGGCCGGCGTAATATTCGCGGAGCGCGAACAGGGTCGCCCCGTCCGCCTCTCCGACCAGCACGTGGGACAGCACGAACACTGGTCTGCCGTCCGCCTCCGACTTCTTCCAGTAGAAGAAACTCTCCAGCCATGACGGCTGCCCCGCCGGATACAGGTCGAGCGCGCGCGCCAGGGGCGCCAAAGGCTTCGGCCCGGCGGCCGAAGCCATGCGGTGCAGCTGGTCGGCGGGAGAAGACAGGCTGTCGCCGCGATCGTAATCGGCCAGTCCACGCTGTCCTTCAGCGCGATAGGCGGCGTAGCGTGCCTTCAGAATGTCGCGCCAGATGGCCGACGCCAACTCGCGCTTCGGAGAGGATTGGGCGGGGGGACCCGCCAGCCAGCGGCGGATCGCCGCGATCTCCGACCCTGACAAATTGAACCGATCGCCCGGCTGGAGGTCGAACAGCCGGGCCACCTCGGCGTCATCGCCGTCGTCCAGCCGCAGGGGCGGCCAAACCAGATCGGCGACGTCCGCGTCGATCCGGGCATGGGCGCGGCGCTCCCCATCGGCCAGGATGAGGAGGCCCCGCCGGATTCGTTCGGCGAGATCAGCCGGCGGCACGGCCAGCCGCATGGCCGCCGCCTCCGCAAGTTCATTGCGCTGGACTGTATCCACATCGATGACGACGATCTCGCCGGCGTTCACGTCCCCGCGCTCGGCCGCATCGAAGCCAAAGTCGGCGAGAAGCGCCTCCGTCGACGGGCCGGAGGCAATCTCCCGTGTCGCCGCCGCTGTAGACCCGCCGAACGGAATTAACACGAAGGAGGTGGCGAGAACGAGCAGAGGGAGCGCTCGACGAAAGAGAAAGGCGGGCAATCTGCTGACCTTACGTTGACGACGCTACGATCCGCCCTCACGAAAGCCTGCGGGGCCGGCGTCAGCTTGCCGCAGCGGTGACTTCACGGACCCACCCTGCCAGCGTTCTCGATCTTCGCCAAGAGCGAGCCCATGTAGACTGGGGCGGAAACGAAACGGCAGCGCCGTCAACACGGACGCGAGCGGCTGGCCAGCATCCGGCGCGCCAACCGCAGCCACAGGTGA
>DAIQPV010000037.1:0-10577 GCA_036787145.1 Rhodospirillales bacterium | reverse complement strand
GAAAAAAGGACATGAGTGTCAAAACCGGGGAGCGCAAGACGGTATCGGTGCCTGGCGTCGACATCAGGGCTAATATCGATCCCAAGTGGAGCAGGGTGTTGACGGACGAGGCACTTGCCTTCGTCGCCAAACTGGAGCAGCGCTTCGGTGCCACGCGCCGCAAGCTGCTCGCGGCCCGGGAGGAACGGCAAGGGCGCCTGGACCGCGGCGAGCTGCCGGGGTTTCTGCCGGAAACCGAGGATATCCGCCGCGGGGGCTGGAAGGTACCCTCTGCGCCTGCGGACCTGACCGACCGGAGGATCGAGATCACCGGCCCCGTCGACCGCAAGATGGTCATCAATGCCCTGAACTCCGGCGCCAACGTCTTCATGGCCGACTTCGAGGACTCGCTGACGCCGACGTGGTCCAACCTGCTGGACGGCCACATCAACCTCGGCGATGCGATCGCCGGCACGATTACCCACACCGAGGGGGGAAAAGTTTACAAGCTCGCGGAGAAGACAGCCACCCTGATCGTCCGCCCCCGCGGCTGGCATCTGGATGAGGCGCACGTGCTTGTGGATGGAACACCGATGTCGGGTGGGCTTTTCGACTTCGGTCTTTATTTTTTCCACAATGCCAAGCCTCTGCTCAACAAAGGCTCGGGCCCCTATTTCTACCTGCCAAAGATGGAAAGCCATCTTGAGGCGAAGCTGTGGGCTGATGTTTTCGCCGAAGCGGAGCAGACCCTGGACATCCCGCATGGGTCGATCCGGGCGACCGTGCTGATTGAGACCATTCTCGCCACCTATGAAATGGATGAGATTCTCTACCAGCTTCGCGACTATGCCTCCGGCCTCAACTGCGGCCGCTGGGACTACATTTTCAGCTACATCAAGAAGTTCCGCAATCGGCCGGACTTTGTCCTGCCGGACCGGAACGCGGTGACGATGACCGTTCCGTTCCTCCGGGCCTACAGCCTGCTGCTGATCAAGACGTGCCACAGGCGCGGCGCTTACGCCATGGGGGGAATGGCCGCATTCATCCCGATCAAGACCGACCCCCCCGCCAACGACGCGGCGATGGAGCGGGTTCGCGCCGACAAGCTGCGCGAAGTCACCGATGGTCACGACGGCACGTGGGTCGCTCATCCGGGCCTGGTGCCGCTGGCCAGGTCCATCTTCGACGAACACATGCCGCAGCCAAACCAGCTTCATCGCCTGCGCGACGACGTCGCGGTCACCGCGGGCGAGCTGGTCGCCGTCCCCGGCGGTGACATTACCGAGGAAGGCCTGCGAAGCAATATCCGCGTGGGCGTTCAATACATTGAAGCGTGGCTGGGAGGGCTCGGCTGCGTGCCTCTCTACAATCTGATGGAGGACGCCGCCACCGCCGAAATCAGCCGCTCGCAGGTCTGGCAGTGGCTCAAGCACAAGGCCAGGCTGGAAGACGGCCGAGCGGTCGATGAAGCCTTGGTTCGCGCGCTGCTCACCGAAGAGATGGCCAAGCTGAAGCAGGTGCTGGGCGCCGATCGCTATGACGGCGGCAACTTCAAGCAGGCCATCGAGATCTTCCTGAAGGTGGCGATGCCGCCCGACTTCATCGAGTTTCTGACACTGCCGGCCTACTCTCAGGTCACCACGGTGCGGCACTCGGCCTGAGCGGCGGCGCCGGCGGCCTGAGCGGCGGCACGGCCGGCGGCGTCCCCCTCCAGGGAACCGGGCCGGGCAAACGATGGGGCTCGCGGCGCAAGGCATCGCGAGCCTTCATCAAGTCCTCAGCGGGGCTCCATGCCAATCCTGCAGATCAAGCCACCGGTGTCAGGGGCTCGGCATGGCGGTCGCCTCGTTACCCTCACCTTCGGCGGACGGCGCCGCATCGGCTTCCCCCCGAAAGTGGTAACGCGACAGAAACTCAGTATCATTTGGCGGCCGGTACAATAACAAAGCAACTGCCACACCAGATTGCCGACGCCTTCTGCGTGCAATCTTGCGAATCCCCTTCATTCGCATGGTCACTGCCGACCGGAGACGCACCGATTACCCCCTTAATCTCACACCCGCCGCAGCAATTCTAAGAAAATCGGGCGTTACGTCAATGTGGGAGAATGGTCGAGGCGCTTCGATACCTCGAACCTCCGGGATTCCGGGGTCAAAATTTTCGCAGGGCGGCGGCGTGTTTGAGGACGGCGCGCTCGTCCGTGGCGCCCTGCTCGCGGCGCGCGGCTTCCAGCGCTAGCCGATGATGGCGGGTGTGCTCCGCCAGTTCCGTGCTGCGCAGCTCGCGATGGCTGAGCAGAACGACCTCCCGCTGCGCCAGCACCGCCGCCTCGGCCTGCCGTCTCGCTTCGACGGCAGCGAGACGGCACTTCTCCGCACTTCGGGCAAACGCGGCGAAGGCAAAGAAGAGCTCGGCGTCTGCCGCCGCGTTTCTCTCCCGTTCGAGTTCGGCCTCCAGCGCCGTCAGGCGACCCGTGGCCTCATCCGCGGCGCGGACCAGCTCGCTTAACTGCCGGCGCTCCTCATCAAGGCGCCAGCGCCGCAGGCGGATCAGCGGGGCCAGCCCCTTTCCCATCCGTTCCTTCCCCTAGGACGGGCGAGACGCGGCCGGCGCGTCGCCCAGAACGGTGCGAAGCGCGGCATAGCACTGGGCGAGATCGCTGCGCTCCTCCTTGCCCTGGGCGAGGAATGCTTCGAGGGCCGGTCGCAGGCGGATGGCTTCGTCGACCTCGGCGTCGGTGCCGGCACGATAAGCGCCCAGTCGGATCAGCTCTGCCATTTCCTCCCAGACCGAAAGGAGCCGCCTGGCGCGGCCGATCAGCGCGTTTTCGTCGGCCGAATTACAGCCGGGCAATGCACGCGAGACGCTCTTCAGGATGTCGATTGCGGGATAGCGACCGCGCTCGGCGATTGACCGGTCGAGAACGACGTGGCCGTCGAGAATGCTGCGCACCGCGTCGGCGACCGGCTCGTTATGGTCGTCGCCTTCGACGAGAACGGTGAACAGCCCGGTGATACTGCCCTGCCCTTCGGCGCCGCAGCTTTCCACACCGGGGCCCGCCCGCTCAAGCAGGCGCGGCAACTCGGCGAACACTGACGGCGTGTACCCCTTAGACGTCGGCGGCTCGCCCGCAGCGAGACCGATCTCCCGCTGCGCCATGGCAAAGCGGGTGACGCTGTCCATCAGGCAGAGGACGCGCGCGCCCCGGTCGCGAAAGTATTCGGCGATGGCGAGCGTTGTATAGGCGGCGTGGCGACGCAGCGGCGGTGCCAGATCAGACGTCGCGACGACCACCACGCTGCGTGCCAGCCCCTCTTCCCCGAGACTGTCCTCGATAAATTCGCGGGCTTCGCGTCCGCGCTCACCAATCAAACCGATGACCGTGACGTCGGCCTCGGTGTGGCGTGCCAGCATCGACAGCAGGCTGGACTTGCCGACGCCGGATCCGGCAAAGACGCCGAGCCGCTGACCACGGCAGCACGTCAGGAAAGTATTGAGCGCGCGCACGCCCAGGTCGAGCTTGCCGGCCATTCTCTGCCGCGCGTGCGCGGGCGGGGCCACCGCCCGCATCGGATACCGGGACAGCCCGCTGCGCAGCGGCCCGGCACCGTCGATCGGCTCTCCGAGAGGGCCGACGACCCGCCCGAGCCAGTGCTCGCTGGGCCAGACCGCGTCGTCCTCGCAGGCCGCTTCGGCGCGGCAGCCCGGCCCGATACCGGCCAGAGGACCGTAGGGCATCAACAGCGAACGGTCGTCGCGAAAGCCGATGACCTCGGCATGCACAACGGCGCCGGAGCGGTCGATCAGGCGGCACCGGTCGCCGACGGACAGCACATCAGCGAGGCCGGCGGCCTCAACGAGAAGCCCGGTGATGCCGGATACCCGGCCGAAGCGCTGGACAGGCGGCAGAGCGTCCAGCCGCTGGTCGATGGTGCGAGCGGTCGTGCGGGCGGTCGTGGCGGCAGGGGCGGCGGCGATAGGAGTAGGCACGGCGGCGAGATCCTCGGCTGCGGCTTTTCGGCGATCCCAGATTG
This sequence comes from Rhodospirillales bacterium, assembly GCA_036787145.1. GTDB lineage: Bacteria > Pseudomonadota > Alphaproteobacteria > Rhodospirillales > Defluviicoccaceae > Defluviicoccus. Next base: position 6,564 of record DAIQPV010000037.1, on the reverse strand, counting down.
GCCTGCCATGCGTTAACGCCGAGTGAACCGCTGATCTGCCGGCACCCCCCACCCCGGCGATCGCACTGACTGCCCTTAAAAATTGTATTGGTAAATGATACAAAAATTTTGGTTGCGTCACTGCCCCGAAAGGACTATTTATGGGGGCAGTAGATTAATTGAAGCAACTTAGACGAGCGAAGGGGGCTATTCCGATGCGTGTTCTCCTGGTCGAAGACGACAGCCTGATCTCCCGTAGCGTCCAGCTCATGCTGAAATCCGAGAACATGGTGGTCGACACCACCGATCTCGGCGAGGACGCCATCGAGATTGCCAAGCTCTACGACTACGACATCATCCTGCTGGATCTGATCCTGCCGGACATGGAGGGCACGGAGGTCCTGCGCCGTCTGCGCGCCGCGCGGCTCACCACCCCCGTGCTGATCCTTTCAGGCCTGTCCCAGCTCGAAAACAAGCTGCGCTGCCTGGGATCGGGCGCCGACGACTATCTGACCAAACCGTATGACAAGCGGGAGCTGATCGCGCGCATCCAGGCAATCGTCCGCCGCTCGAAGGGGCACGCGCAGTCGGAAATCCGCACCGGCAAGCTCGCCGTCAATCTTGCGGCAAGGACGGTTTCCGTGAACGGCCAGCCGCTGCATCTGACCGGCAAGGAATACGGCATCATCGAACTGCTCAGCCTGCGCAAGGGCACCACGCTGACCAAGGAAATGTTCCTCAATCACCTCTACGGCGGACTGGACGAGCCGGAGCTGAAGATCATCGACGTCTTCATCTGCAAGCTGCGCAAGAAGCTTGCCGCCGCGACCGAGGGCGAGCACTACATCGAGACGGTGTGGGGCCGCGGCTACGTTTTGCGCGAGCCTGAACAAGGGATGACGACCGCGTTCGCCGCGTAATGCCCTTCGGCAAGGGCGCCCCGGCGGGCGCCCTGCCCGCGCAGGTCGCCCGCCGGTATTCCTGGCCGCGCTTTGCCGGCCCGGAAACCGAGATTTCCGTCCCTTTACCGGCGAAGTGCTTCAGCCCCGGCTGCCGGCCGCAAGGCGCTTCGTCGGAGCCGCCCGTGTCGCCCGGCGATAGAGGCCGCGCTTCTCGGGAACGGGCTCCAGCGTGTCGGTAAGTCCGAGCACGCTTTCGGTGCCTCCGAGAAACAGCACGGCATCGTCCGCCATGGCGGCCGCCAGGTTGTCGAGGACGCGGCGCTTCTGGTCCTGATCAAAATAGATCAGCAGGTTGCGGCAGAAGATGACATCAAAGCCGCGGCCGGGCGTCGCATCAGCGATGATGTTGTGCTCGCGGAAATCCACCATCGCGCGCAGCGCCGGATCCAGCTCCCACTGCGTGCCCGTCTGCCTGAAGTACTTCACGAGATGGGTGATCGGCAGGCCACGCTGGACCTCGAACTGCGAGTAGATCCCCGCGCGCGCTTTCGCCAACACTATCCGGGTGATGTCGGTGGCCAGGATGCTGACCCGCCATCCGGCCATTCGCGCCGACTCCTCCTTCATCAGCATGGCAATGGAATACGGCTCCTGCCCGGTCGAACACGCGGCGCTCCAGATGCGGAGCGTCCGCGAGGTTTGCCGCGCCTTGAGCAGCACCGGCAACACATCTGAGCGCAGCATCTCGAAGGGACGGCTGTCCCGAAAGAACAGCGTCTCGTTGGTGGTCATCGCCTCGATCACTTCGCGCGCAAGCGCCTCGTTCGGCCGGCGCAGCGCGGCGACCAGCCCCGGCAAGCCGCTGAGCTTGTGCTGCTGGGCGATCGGGGTCAGCCGATTCTCCAGCAGGTATTCCTTGTCCCGGGTGATGACGATGCCGGACCGCTGGCGCACCAGACCACAGAGAAATTCCAGATCGGAGGGCGTCATGCGTCCTTTCCTCCTTTGGCGAGAGCCGCTACCCGGGCAGCGATGCGGGACACCGGCTCGACAGCGCTGCAAAGCCCGGCCGTCGCGACGGCGCCGGGCATGCCCCAGACGACGCTGGTCGCCTGGTCCTGGGCGATGACAGTGCCTCCCGCTGCAACGAGCTCGCGGCAGCCGGCCAGTCCGTCGGAACCCATGCCGGTGAGGATCACTGCGAGAGCACGCCGCCCGTAACAGCGGGCGACGCTGCGCAGCATTGGGTCAACGGACGGGCGGCAGAAGTTCTCGGCCGAATCCCGGGTGAGACGGAGCCGCAGGCCGCCCGGCCCGTGTTCGACCACCAGATGGTGATCGCCGGGTGCGACGTAGATGCGTCCGCCGACCAGAGCTTCGCCGGAGACCGCTTCGGCGCAGGGAACGCCGGTCGCTCGTTGCAGATGTTCCGCCAGAATGGTGGTGAACGTCGGCGGCATGTGCTGGGTGATGAGGATCGGCTGGGAGAGCTTTTCGGCACACAAGTCCTTCAGCAGCGCCGACAGGGCCTGAGGGCCACCTGTGGAACTTCCGATGGCGATGATGTCCGGTCGGGTCTGCCCGTTCGGCCGCAACGCGATCGGCGCCGAGGGCACAACTGCAGGCGATGCGACCGGGGCCGGCGCGGCCGCTTTTGGCGCGTTGCCGGGCTGCGTTGCCGATTTGATCGGGCCAAGCCGGCGCCGGCGTGCCGCCGCCAACTCCTTGACTTTCGACAGCAGATCGCGATGGAAGTCGGCGCTGCCGCCGAGCTGTTTCGAAGATGGCTTGGGGATGTAATCGGCAGCCCCCAGTTCGAGAGCCCGAAGGCTGATTTCGGCATTCTGCTGAGTGAGGGTGGAGGCCATCACCACCTGCACCGTCGGATCGATGGCCAGCAGCTTGCTCAACGCCGTCAGTCCGTCCATCACCGGCATCTCGATGTCCAGGACGATGACCTCAACATCACGGCCGTGCGAGAACCGATCCACCGCGATGGCGCCATTGGCGACGGACGCGGCGATCTCGATCTGCGGGTCGTTCCCGAGCATGCCGATGATCAAACCGCGCACGACGGCGGAGTCGTCCACGACCATGACCCGCACGCGATCGGGGGTTGTGGCCGGGCGGATAGCCGACGAGACGCCCGTTCGTGGCGGAGAATTGAGGACCGTCATTGTCTCTCCCTAGCCGAGCACGCCGGCTTGCGCGAATTTCAGCTCAAGGATTTCGCTGTCGAACGGCTTCATGATGTATTCGTTGGCGCCCAGATCGATGGCCTGGCGAATGTGGGCGATATCGCTTTCGGTCGTGCAGAAGACGACGACCGGCGCCTCGCCGCCGGGCACCGCGCGCAGAGCGCGCAGGAACTCGATGCCGTTCATCACCGGCATGTTCCAGTCGAGAAGCACGACATCCGGCATCGCCGACAGGCAGGCAAGGACCGCCTCCTGACCGTTTGCCGCCTCGCGCACTTCGAACGACAGCCCCTGAAGGATTCGGCGCGCAACGGTTCGGACGACGCGCGAGTCGTCCACCACCAGGCAGGACTTCATCGCTTGCTCCTTACTCGGCCTAAATTTTGCTCACAAGGCATCAGGCGTGCGCCTCGCTCAGGCTGCGGGCGAGGCTTTGCATCAGTCCGTCACGGTCGAACTTCGCGATGTAGTCGGTGAAGCCAACGGAGTGGCCGGCCTCCAGATCGCGGTCGGTGGCGTGTGACGAGAGCGCCAGCAGCGGAATGCCGGCGGAGCGCTGGTCCTTGCGCAGATGCCGCGCGAGTTCGAGGCCGCTCATTCCCGGCAGTTCGATATCGCTGATGACGGCGTCGAAGATTGCTCCGTCCCGATACAGCTCAAGCGCCCGCCCGGCATCTCCGACAACCGTCACCTCGTATCCTTCGGCCTCGAGCACGGGCGTCACCAGCCGCTGGAAGAACGGGCTGTCCTCCACCAGCAGCAGCCGTACCTGGCGCGCGCGCGCCCCATCCCCGGGCGCCTCGAACCAGTCGGGGAACGCCTGCGTGAGGAAATGGGCGGTGTCCAGCAGCTCCGTTGCCTTGCCGTCGATCACGGCGCTGCCGACGTAGCCCCGCTTTCGTCCCGACAGCTCGACGATCAGCTCCTGTTCGGCAATGTCGACGATCTCGTCGACAATCAGACCCATCGACAGGCCGGCATCGGTGAACACAAGCACCGGGCGCTTGCCCTCGGCCTGCCAGTCGAAGTTCGGATCGCACGCCACCAGCGGCATCAGGTGGCCGCGGTACTGGATCATTGGCCGGCCCTGCGAGGTTTCGACGTTCGAGAGGTCGATCTCTTCCAGACGCGCCACCAGTTCCACCGGTATGGCTTTCTGAGTCTGGCCGCCGGCACGGAAAGTCAGCAGCCTGGAGGTCGCATCGCCGGCATTCTCACTGACCGCCGCGTCCTTCTCGCGCTGAGTCGAGCGCTGGCCGACCGCTTCGGCGATGCCATTGGGATCGAGGATCATCACCACGCCGCCATCGCCGAGAATGGTGTTGCCGGCATAGTAACGGATGTTGCGAAGCATCGGGTTGACGGGCTTGACGACGATCTCCTCGGTGTCAAACACTTCGTCCACGATGATCCCGAAGCGGAGCTGACCAACCTGGGTGACGACGACGAACGTCGGCCGCTTTTCCCCTGCCGGGTCGCCCGCCAGCGCGTCGCCCACCTTCAGCAGACCACGCAGGTCGACCAGCGGCAGGAGCCGGTCGCGAAGCCGCAGCAGCGGTGTCTGCCGGATCGTCTCCAGCTTGGCATCGCTACCGCCATCGACGCCGACCAGCTCGAGCACGCAGAGCTGCGGCAACGCAAAGCGCAGCCCGCCAACCGACACGATCAGCGCTGAGACGATCGCGAGCGTCAGCGGAATCTTGATGACAAAGGTCGATCCCTGGCCAGCCACGGAGGAAAGCTCGATGCTTCCTCCGATCTTCTGGATGTTGGTGCGCACCACGTCCATGCCGACGCCGCGGCCAGACACATTGGTCACCTTCTCGGCGGTGGAGAACCCCGCATTGAAAACGAACTGAAAGATCTGCTGGTCGGACATCTGCGCCAGCTCAGCTTCGCGGACCAGGCCCTGGGCGAGCGCCTTGCGCTTGATGCGCTCGATGTCGAGGCCGCGGCCATCGTCGCTCACCTCGATGATGATGTGGCCGCCCTCATGCCGCGCCGTCAGCCGGACGACTCCGGCTTCAGGCTTGCCGAGCCGGCGCCGCTCCTCGGGCGGTTCGATGCCGTGGTCGGCGGCGTTGCGCACCATGTGGGTCAACGGGTCCTTGATCATCTCCAGGACCTGGCGATCCAGTTCGGTTTGCTCTCCCTCCATCTGCAGGTCGAGCTTCTTGCCGGTCTCGTGAGCAAGGTCCCGAATGATCCGCGGAAGCTTCGACCAGGCGTTGCCGACCGGCTGCATCCGCGTTTTCATCACGCCTTCCTGCAGCTCGCTGGTGATGTGGCTGAGCCTTTGCAGCGGCGCGGTGAAGTCGGTGTCAGCCCGTCCCCGGACCATTTGCGAAAGCTGGTTACGGGTCAGCACAAGTTCGCTCACCAGGTTCATCAGCGATTCCAGCGTTTCCACCGGGACCCGGATCGACTGTTGGGCGACCGGGAGCGCTTTGGTCTCGACAGGCGCGGCCTCCCCGCCGGGCGCCGGCACCGGCGAGCGCGGCTGCAACGCCTTCGGGTCGATCGGCGCTGGCGCCGTGGACCCGGCCGGAGCGTTCTGCTCCAGGCCGGCCGGCGCCGCCCCGCACGGCTGTTCCGCAATAACGGACGCACCCGATGCAAGCGCTTCTTCAATCTCCTTCAGCATCTCCGCCGCCACCGGAAAGCAGGGTCCCGCCTCGGCCACGACGACCGTAGCGGGCGCGGCAGCCGTCACCGATGCCTGACCGGTGCCCGCCGCCACGGCGGCCAGTTCGGCGAGGAGCGCGCTGTCGTCGCCCGCGGGCTCCGCGCCCGCCTGCTCCAGCGCCGCCAGCAGCTCGCGAATGGCGTCGATGCACTTGAGGATCGACGTCACCGCCTGAGGCGAAACGGCCAGCTCTCCGGCACGGAACTTCCCAAGAACATTTTCGCCGGCATGCGCGATCGACTCCAGCCGCGCCAGCCCGAGAAAGCCGCAGGTCCCCTTGATCGTGTGCACCAGCCGGAAGATGTTGCCGAGAATTGCGCTGTCGTCCGGGGCGTGCTCGAATTGAACCAGCTCGGCGTCCAGGACCGCGAGATTCTCCGCCGTCTCAGTCAGAAACTCCCGTAGCAGTTCGTCCATTGTCGCCCTCGCCCCAGAAGGTGAACCGGTTTCGGCGCCATTTGCATGCCAGCCGAGTACACGCTAGCACGAGAGCGTTTACGACCTCTTAGCGGGACGGCAGCAACAGGCCGCCTCTGGGGACGGCAGGTTACGCGGCAAGCGGCTTTTCGGCGCCGCGCCGCCCGCGGACCCGGGTCCGGATCTCCAGCGCCTCGTCCGAAGCGCAGTCCAGCACAATCTCTGTCTCCAGGCGATTCGCAAGACACGACAGGTAGAAGGCATGGATGGTCCGCGGCGTCACCGCCGACGCCTCCGTTGCGTGCAGCGCCGCCATGATGTCGTCGGCAAGCTGGACGGAGCGCGCACAAACCATCAGGGAGAGCTCCGTTTCCTCCGCCCG
>DAIQPV010000036.1:0-15233 GCA_036787145.1 Rhodospirillales bacterium | reverse complement strand
CGCGCCACAAGGAAAGCAGGCCGGAACTGTTGGTGCACCCGGACGACGCCGAGCGCTTCGGCGTGATCGACGGGCGACTGGCCTGCGTGCGCTCCCGCCACGGCGAGGCGATTCTGCGCGTCGTGGTGAATGCCGGGCAGCGGCCAGGGTCCGTCTTCGCTCCCATCCACTGGAGCGCCGAGAACACCAGCAATGGCCGCATCGGCGCAGTAGTGCATGGCGTCACCGATCCCATTTCGGGGCAGCCGGATAGTAAGGCGACAGGCTGTGTCCTCGAACCCGCGGGGTTTGCCTTTGAAGGGTTCCTCCTGACGGGCAAGCCGATGCCGGTGCCAGCGCCGTTCTGGGTGCGGGTGCGCCTCGACGGCGGCTGGCTCTATCGGGTCGCCTTTGCCGAGACGCCGAAGCCGTCATGGGCGGCGTGGACGGCAGCGTTGTTTGCCACCGACCCCGGTCATCTGCTGCAGTTCTCCGATCCGCAGGCGAACAGCTATCGCGCTGCCTTCCTCGACGACGGGCGGTTCGCCGGTTGCGTCTTCGTGGCCGCCGAAGGCAGAACGTTGCCGGGCTGGGACTGGCTCGCCGGGCTCCTCAAGGAGGCTAGCCTCGACGCGGGCAGCCGCCGCGCCCTACTTGCCGGCCGGGCGATCGACGGCGCCGCCAACGAGGGACCGCTGATTTGTGCCTGCTTTGCTGTCGGCCGCAACCGGATCGCCCACGCCGTGGCCGTCGAGGGCTGCCAGACAGTCGAGGCGATCGGTGCCGCGCTCCGCGCCGGTACCAACTGCGGCTCTTGCATTCCGGAGCTGCGCAAGATCATCGCCAGCGAGGCAACGCGCGATGCCGCCTGAGCAGGCCCTGGGCGACCGCCTCGCGCTGATCACCTCTTGTCGCTCGATCGCGCCGAAGCGTCTCCAATCGCCGGGGCCAACGACGGCGGAGGTCGAGGCGATGGTGGCGGCGGCGCTGACTGCCCCCGACCATGGCGGCTTACGTCCGTGGCGGATCATCCGGATCGCCGACGACGGCCGTGAACAGCTCGCCGAGGTCTTCGTTGCGGCGAGACGCCTGCGCTTCCCCGATGCCACGCCGGCGATGCTCGAACGCGACCGGGACAAGGCGCTGAACGCACCGTTGCTGCTCGTTGTCTGCGCCCGACCGCGCCCTGACCTGCCCGAGGTCCCGCCATACGAGCAACTGATCGCCGTCGGCGCCGCGGTGCAGAATCTGCTGCTCGCCGCTCACGGCCTCGGCTACGGCGCCAGTCTCCTCAGCGGCGAAAAGGCCCGCGATCCACATGTCCGCCGCTGTCTCGGAGTGGAACCCGACGAAATTCTCGTCGGGTTCCTCAGCATCGGTTCGATCGCCAGGTTGACGTCGGTGCGGCCGCAACCGGACGCCGGTACACTCATCACGGTCTGGCATGAACCTTCGCCGCGGCTCGCAGACGACCCGCTCGACCAGGCGTTCGTCGCCGGTTCGCCGTTGGCCGGCACGTCATAGCCCTTCCCCTGTGATCCACCGTCCGTGAGCGCCGATCCCTGCACAACCAGCCGATCCCTCCTGTCGCTGGAGGAGGCACAGACACATGTCCGCGCCTTCGTTACGCCCATTGCCGGCGTCGAACGCGTCCCCCTTGCTGCGGCGACGGGCCGGGTGCTGGCACAGCCGGTGAAGGCGGCAGTGCCGCTGCCGGTGTTCGATAACGCCGCCGTCGACGGCTATGCCGTCACAACCCGCACCCTCGGCGACCGCTCGCCACCATTCGCGCTGCCGCTCCTCAACCGCATCGTCGCCGGCGAGAGCGCACCTGACATCACGCCTGCAACCGGAACGGTACGCATCTTCACCGGTGCTGCGATGCCGGCGGGATTCGACGCGGTGGTGATGCAGGAGCATTGCCGGGCGCTGCCGGACCGCGTCATCGTCACCGTTCAGCCCACGCCCGGCCTCAATGTGCGCTACCGCGGCGAGGATGTGGCGTCAGGTGACGATCTTCTGGCCGCCGGTGTCCGCCTCGACGCGCGGCATGTGGCACTCGCGGCCGCGGTCGGCCTGCCGGAGCTCTGGGTGCAACGCCGCCTGCGCGCGGCTGTGTTCTCAACCGGCAACGAGTTGCGCGCGGCCGGCTCACCGCTGCCACCGGACGCGATTTTCGACAGCAACCGGCCCATGGTCGCATCGCTGCTCTGCGCCGCCTGTGCGGCGGTGACCGATCTTGGCATTCTGCCAGACGATCCGCACCGCCTCGCATCCGTGGTGCGGGAGGCCGGGCAGGAACACGATCTGATCGTGTCGACGGGCGCCGTTTCGGTCGGCGATGAGGACCATGTCGGCCGGCTGATCGCGAGCGAGTGCCGGCGCCGCGAGCGGCTCTGGATGGCGATCAAGCCGGGCAAGCCGGCGATGCTGGGTGAGATCGGCAGCGCGGTCTGGCTCGCCCTGCCGGGAAATGCCTTCGCCGCCTTCGTCGCCTTCCTCGTCCTCGGCCGGCCGGCGGTTCAGGCGCTGACCGGCCAAGGTCCCGTGGCGGCGCCTTTCGGCGGGCCTGCAAGGGCGGCGTTCCAATGGCAGCGGAAGACCGGGCGTGACGAGTTCTTTCCGGTGCGCCACGTTGGTCATGATGCCGACGGATTGCCCCTCGTCGAGAAGCTGGGACGGGGCGGCTCGGCGCGACTGCGTCCGCTTGTCGAGGGGGACGGTGTGGCCATGGTCGCCGCCGATGTCGCCCACGTCGTTCCTGGCGCTCGCCTGACCTACCTGACTTTTGCCGGTGCCCTGTGCCCCTGAGGTCGGGCGTGTCGCCGCTGCCGGTGGGGGTCATTCTCGCCGGCGGGCGCGGGCGGCGGTTCGGCGGTGTCGACAAGAGCTTTCTCGAACTGCGGCAACGACCGCTGATCGAGCATGTTATCGCCCGGATCGCCCCGCAGGTTGGTGAATTGCTGATCAATACCAACAGCGCCGACGGCCGCTATCGACTGTATGGCGCAGGGCTCTGTGGCGATGCTCCGCGCACAGCCCCGGCCACCGGTCCGCTCATCGGGTTGACGAGCGCAATCGCCGCGCTGGAGAACCGCGGCGACCAACATTCGTGCCTCCTCAGCGTGCCGGTCGATACTCCGTTTCTCCCGGGCGACCTGGTGTCTCGCCTCTCGACGGCGCTCGCTGTGAGCGAAGCGCCCATCGCCTACGCGGCAACAACGGAGCGCGACCATCCGATCGTCGCCCTCTGGGGGCCGAAGTCGCGTCATCCCCTCCGCCAGCTGTTCGATTGCCAGCCGAACATTAGTCTGCACGCCTTGATGGCCGCGCTCGACGCCGAACGGGTCGTCTTCGCCCACCGGCCGACCGATCCGTTCTTCAACATCAACTCACCTCAAGACCTGTGGACAGCGTTGTCAGAGCATCGGCAGGAATAGACCGGCAGGTGGCTGCAGTTGAGAGTTGTGTACGCTGAAGATCAAGCCAATTACCTGCGACCAGTACGAATCCGGCCTTGAGGGCAACCTCGAGGACCTGCATGGACGCGTACCACGGGGTGCGTATCGGGCGAAGCCGCCGCGGCGCCGGCAGCGGCCGTTGGGCATCGCTGCGCTGGAGGACAAGATCGTCCAGCGGGCGGTGGTGGAAATCCTGAACGCCACCTACGAGATGGACTTGCTCGGCTTCTCTTATGGGTTCTGGCCGGGGCGCATCCGCACCAAGCGCTGGATGCGATGGCGACCGCGATCTACCGGAAGAAGGTGAACTGGATACTGGATGCCGACATCCGGGCGTTTTTCGATTCGGTCAGCTGGGAATGGCTGTCCGGTTCCCGGAACACCGGATCGCGGACAGGCGGCTCGTGCGCCTGATCGGCAAGTGGCTGAAGGCGGGCGTGCTGGAAGACGGGCGCCTGCTGGCCGCCGCAGGGCGCGGTGATCTCATTGGTTCTGGCGAACATCTATGTGCATTACGTCCATCACCTATGGGCCCAGCAGTGGCGGCGGCGACATGCCGGCGGCGAGGTGATCGTCATCCGCTATGCCGACAACAGTGTGCAGGGCCTCGAGCATCGCTCGGAGGCCGAGTAGTTTCTGGGCGAGCTTCGGCAGCGCTGCAGAAGTTCGGGGTGGAGCTCCATCCGCAGAAGAGCCGGATCATCGAATTCGGGCGCCACGCGGCGCGCAAGCGCAAGGCCCGCAACCTCGGCAAGCCGAAAACCTTCGCCTTTCTCGGTTTCACGCATATCTGCGGAACGAGCAGGGAGGGACCTTCCTCATCCTGCGGCATACGGTTTCGTGAACAGCTGCGGGAGAAGCTCCGGCAGGTCAAGGGACGATATGGCGGATGATGCACCGGCCGATCGCGGAGCAGGGGCGCTACCTGAAGCGGGTGATGAACGGCTTCCTCAACTGCTTCACCAACCCCTATCATCGCGCCATTGCCGGGGTGCTCGACCGCCGGGCTGCCGCCGGACGGCCGAGCCTGCTGCTGAGCATCCACAGCTTCACCCCGGTGCTGAACGGTAACCGCCGTCCCCGGCAGGTCGGTTTCGCCTACGGACGCGATTCCCGTCTGGCGCTGCTTCTGCTCGATGCATTCGCGCGCGACGGTGGTGTCGTCATCGGCCACAATGAACCCTAAACCGTCGACGACACGATGGACGTCACCCTCCCGATCCACGGCGAGCGGCGGGGACTGCCGCATGTGCTGATCGAGATCCGCCAGGACATGTTGACGACGACCGCGGCGTGTGCCGGTTGGGCGGAGCGGCTCGTGGCGGCCTAGAGGCGGAGCGAGCCGTCGTTGTTAAACTGAGGCGCGTCCACTTCGTCGGTCCAAACCCTGAAGCCGGTGAGCGTGTTTGGGCCGAAGGTGCTGCTGATCGCCACGTCGGAGGCGTCGCGACCGCGGGCGATCAGGACCCGGCCGATACGAGGGACGTTATTGCGCGCATCGAAGGTGTACCAGTGGCCGCCGAGGAAGACCTCGAACCACGCGGAGAAATCCATCGGCTCGTCTGACGGTGGCACCCCGATGTCGCCCAGATAACCGGTGCAATAGCGCGCCGGGATATTGAGGCAGCGGCAGAAGGCGATCGCCAGATGGGCATAGTCGCGACAGACGCCCCGGCCTTCGTTGAATACCTCCATCGCCGTCTTCGTCGCCCTCGCGTGCTCGTAGCCGAAGGTAATGTGCCGGTGCACGAAATCGCAGACGGCCTGCACGCGCGGCCAGCCGAGCGGTGTCGACGCGAACAGCGACCAAGCCGCATCGGACAGACGGTCGGTCTCGCAATAGCGGCTGCCCAGCAGATAGACGAGCGTTTCTTCCGGTAAGTTCTGCACGAAATGCTGCATTGCCTCAGGAACGACAATGTCCGCTTCCCCGCTGTCGCGGACGATCGCGTCGGTGAACAAGCGGATGCGTCCCGAGGGCGCGACAATCCTTGTACACCAGTTGCCAAAGCCGTCTCGGTAGGCGGAATACGGGATCGAAGGGTCAGCCTTGAGGTGGTCAGGTGTGACGAGATCGGACACGCGCGAGTAGTGGACGTTCAATGTCAGGATCATCGGCGTTGGCTGCGGACAGTCGTAGATCAACTCGTAGCCGACTCGCAGGTACATGCGTCGCTCCCTTGTTTTGACGGCCTGACTGAGACGCGAGCAGTGGGTCAGGTTAACTGGGCCACGGCAGCGGGGACAGCTGGCTGAAAACCGTTCGTACGCCTTCGCTCCACTGCCGACTGAGCGTGGAGAAGTAGCCATCACCCTCGTCGAACCGCTGGCGCATCCGAACTTCGAGGCTGTCCCGCTGGTAACAGAACAGGTCTATCGGCATACCGACCGAGAGGTTGCTGCGCATCGTCGAATCGAATGAGACCAGCACGCACTTTGCGGCGTCGGCAAGCGATGTCGACGGGGTAATCACGCGATCGATGATTGGCTTGCCGTACTTTGTTTCGCCAGTCTGCAGAAAGGGCGTGTCGCGTCCCGCCTCGATGAAGTTCCCCTCGGCGTAAATGCGAAACAGCCGCGGCACCTCGCCCCTGATCTGTCCGCCGACAATGAAAGACGCATTGAACCTGATCGGACCATGGGCGAGATACGGGCCGTCGCGGCGCTCGATGTCGCGCATGGCGTCGGCCACTAGGTTGACGACATCGAACATCGTCGGGGCAGTCCAGATCGTTAGGCCGGCCGTCTCGGAACCGGCGCGTTGCTTCAGGACGTTGATGACCGCCTGCGTGCCGGCCAGATTGCCGGAACTCAACAGTACAATCACCCTGTCACCTAGGCGGTCGAACACCGTCATCTTGCAGAACTTGGCAAAATTATCCACTTCCGCATGGGTGCGCGAGTCGGAAGCGAAGATCAAGCCTTCGTCGAGAATTACGCCTACGCAGTAGGTCATTGTGGCACGCTACTGGGAATCGACCGGCTAGCTGAGCTGGCTTTCCTTGACCACGCGCTCGTGGCCGTCGGCGCTGCTCTTGACGCGATACTGATAATCGTTGGCTTCCGCCGGCAGCAGGCGAACAACCTTATAGCTGCCCCCGGGGCCTGAAAAAGACTTGTGCCCCGGCGAATAGCGGACCGTCTGGCCAACAGTGAACTTGTGCGCTTTCATGTCACCTGCCTGCTCTCGGCTCCGCCTGCGACCGCACTGCCCAGCTTCACCTTGCCGGCACGCCTGGTCGCCAGCGCTTGCGCTCTTCTCGCCGCCGCTGCGTCACTTCGCACCGCCAGTTCCGCCGCAATTGACGGCAACAGCGCCACTGCAGCCGATTGCTGGGCGAGAGTGCCGCCGCCGATCAGTCGCTTGGTGTTTCCGTGCAGCGTTGTCAGTTCCGCATCAGTCATCGTCGGCAGTTTACTCGCGATGCTCATTGGCCGCTCCTCAACTTGCGCCCCTATCCTGCGTGCCGCCCTCACCCGCGATCCGCGTACCGAATTTCGCAGCGGGCGAAGCTCTGAGCTCTCAGTGCGCCATTAAGGGCAGCCCGTGCCGCGCGGGAGCAGGCGTGCCGCCGAGGCCGCCTTGTCCCGATTCGACACAAAGGACGCTCGTGATGCCTGCGATCGAACGGTTGCAGGATTACGCGCTGCGAAGGTTTACTGCGGACGACTTGCCCTGCTGACCGCGCTCGATGTCGTACTCTACGCGCTGTCCTTCACCCAGGTTTGCGAGATTGGATCGCTCCACCGCTGAAATATGGACGAAGACATCCTTCGATCCATCCTCTGGCTGGATGAAGCCGAAACCTTTGACGGAATTGAACCACTTTACGGTGCCGATTGACAATTCGTTGATTCCCCAATGGTTAGGACCGCATTAGCGCGGGCCCGCTAAATATTCGATTGGGGAGCACGAAAACCAACGACGTTATTGCTGGTGATGACGGGCCGGCCCGAAAGGAACATTGCTCTTCATCAAATGGGCGGTTGCCATGTGGATCGCAATGGCGTTTCGGCCGATTGTCCCGGCAGCGTCGATAAACTGGCGTCCAATGGCGCGCTATTTGTCATCATCGTTGACTTCCGGTACGCATCGGCCCACCCTGCGCGTATTCGCATGGCGGTTTTCTGGCGCTGCGGATGTGTGTCGCGTCCTCTGCGGTCGCGGTCCGGTCGATCAGAACAACAGTCCCCCGGCCTCAACATACGAGGCATTCACAACGATCGTTTGCGGGCTTTGCGTTATCGGCGGATGACCATAACGCCGCTGGACGGTCGCTACAGAGGCGCCCGCCGGCAGACTGCACGCTCCCGAGCCGCCGGTTGTGAGAGGAGGAATTGCAGTGGTTCCGCTCTGTAATGTGGCGGACAAGGTGGCATCAACCGGCCGCCCATCGTCGGTCAGAATCCGTGACGGTGTGATGCCACTCTCTGGTGCTGGCGTCCGGTCATAGGCTGCTGGCGACAACAGGTGGTTCAGGCCGCGCCGAGTGGATCGCGCAGCATCAGAAGGAACGACATCGATGGCTCGCAAGCCCAATTATCGCTTCGATCGGATGGAAAAGGACCGTGCCAAGGCGGCGAAGAAGGCCGAGCGTCTGAAGGTGCGGCAGGAACGCGTAGAAAAGCGTGGACAAGGCGGAGATACGCCCGAGAACGCCTTGTCCGACGTGGTGGAGCCTGACACGGCGCGAACCGAGCCGGACAACGAGTAAGGACCGCCGACTATGGTCGGACGGCTACGCTAAACGGGGAGGAATCAGCGGGATGAAGCGGCAGCAGGCAACCGACATCGAAAGGATTGTCTCCGGCGTCCACAATGATCCCTTCGCCTATCTCGGCATGCACGCCGACGGGCGCAACGGCTTGGTCGTCCGCACCTTCTCACCGGACGCCGAGCGCGCGCGCGCGGTTCGCGCTGGCGGCGACGAGGCGGTCGCCGAGTTGACGCGCATTCATCCCGACGGCCTGTTCGAGGGAGCCTTCGACCAATCCGGTGGTTTGTTCCCCTATCGCCTGCGCATGACCATCGGCGGCTTAGAGCGCACCATCGATGATCCCTACCGCTTCCCGCCGATTCTGGGCGAGATGGACGTCTACCTGATCGCTGAGGGCAAACACCTGCGGTTGGACGAAAAGCTGGGTGCTCGTCCGATGGTGATGCAGGGCGTGGCGGGCGTCGGCTTCGCCGTCTGGGCACCCAACGCCACCCGTGTCAGCGTCGTCGGTGATTTCAACGAATGGGACGGCCGGCGGCATCCGATGCGCTATCGCGCCGAGTGCGGCGTCTGGGAGATCTTTCTCCCCGGGCTCGACGAGGGCCTTCTCTACAAGTACGAGATCTTGTCGAAGGACGGCAAGCTGATGGCCCTCAAGGTGGACCCGTTCGCATTCTTCTGCGAACAGGCACCTGGGACCGCCGGCATCGTCTACGACCTGGGCCGTTACCGCTGGAGCGATCACACCTGGAACGAGCGCCGCGCCGCGGCGATCAGCGTCGATGCTCCGGTCGCCATCTACGAGGTGCACTTGGGCTCATGGCGACGCAGCGTCGAGGAAGGGCGCCGCTTCCTCACCTACTCCGAGCTGGCCGATACGCTGATCCCCTACGTCCAGGAAATGGGGTTCACCCACATCGAGGTGCTGCCCATCTCCGAACATCCCTTCGACGGCTCCTGGGGGTATCAGCCGCTGGGGCTGTTCGCGCCCACCAGTCGATTCGGCCGGCCGGACGAGTTCCGGAACTTCGTCGACCGCTGCCATCAGGCCGGCATCGGCGTCATCAACGACTGGGTGCCCGGCCACTTCCCGCGCGACCCACAGGGGCTCGGCTGGTTCGATGGCAGCGCGCTTTACGAGCACGCCGACCCCCGCCAGGGCAGCCACACCGACTGGGGGACTCTGATCTACAACTACGGCCGCAACGAGGTAGCCGATTTCCTGCTCAACAACGCCCTGTTCTGGCTGGAGGAATATCATCTGGACGGGCTGCGGGTCGATGCCGTCGCCTCGATGCTCTACCTCGACTACAGCCGCCGCCCCGGCGAGTGGATCCCCAACCGTTACGGAGGGAACGAGAATCTGGAGGCAATCGCATTCCTGCGCCGGGTCAACGAGCACCTTTATGGCCAGTTTCCGGGCGTGGCGACGATCGCCGAGGAGTCCACCTCCTGGCCGATGGTCTCGCGGCCGGTCTACCTGGGCGGCCTCGGCTTCGGCTACAAATGGAACATGGGCTGGATGCACGACAGCCTCTCGTACATTACCCTCGATCCCGTTTTCCGCAAGTATCGCCACGACCAGCTGACGCTCAGCCTGACCTACGCTTTCGCCGAAAACTTCGTCCTGCCAATCAGCCACGACGAGGTGGTGCACGGCAAAGGCTCGCTGTTGGCACGGATGCCGGGCGACCGCTGGCAAAAGTTCGCCAACCTGCGCGCCTACCTCGCCCTGATGTACGCGCACCCGGGGAAGAAGCTGCTGTTCATGGGCTGCGAATTCGCCCAGGAACGGGAGTGGAACCACAACGCCAGCCTCGACTGGCATCTGGTGGACGATCTCATGCACGGGGGCGTACAGCGACTGGTCCGCGACCTCAACCACCTCTATCGCGAGGTGACGGCGCTGCATCAGCAGGACTGCGAGCCGGCCGGCTTCGAGTGGATCGATTGCACCGACTGGGAGAAGAGCATCATCTGCTTTCTTCGCAAGGGCCGCACAGCGGGCGACATCGCCGTCATTGCCTGCAACCTCACACCGGTGATCCGCGAGGAGTACCGCATCGGCGTTCCGCGCGCCGGCCTCTATGCCGAGCGCTTGAACACGGATGCCGTGATTTACGGGGGCAGCAACGTCGGCAATGCCGGAGCGGTGATGGCCGAGCCGATCCCCTGTCACGGCCGCCCGTTCTCTCTGCTTCTGACCCTGCCGCCTCTGGCCACTCTCATTCTCGCCCCACAGCCTCGCATGTAGGCGGCCGGCTCAAGAGGCGTCCTGTGGTGGAAGCCGCCCCGCCAGCTCGGTCGCGACCCGGTCGTCGGTGACCGGCGGCCCATCTCCGGCGAGCGCGTCGCGCATCTGCGGTTCACCGTGACGCCAGGCCGCTTGTCCCAAAGCGCGGGATTGAAGGTCATGCCAAAGGCAGCGTGGTAGACGCGCAACAGCTCCCGGTCGACCACACCGCACCTCCGACGTGGGCCTGTTCCGGCTGGGCCAATGTCCCCCCGCTTCGCCTCCCCCTGAGGTCATTTGCTTTGATATAGGAAAGAAATGCACTCGGGCTGAGGAGTCGCTTTGTTTCGCAGGCGCTCGATCGCCTGCCGCCTCGCCATCAATTTCCCAGTTTGTTGAGAAAGCGGCCACCCTCGACCGCACCCCAGACGGCGGCCACCGTGATCGAGAGGGCGTTGTCAGAGCAATCCGGCTTGAGGCGGGCGCCTGTGGTCCGTAACGCGGCCCAGCAAGTCACTAAGCTGCTCCTTGAAGGAGTCCCGGAGGCATTGTCAGACCAACTCGGCTTGAGGCGGGTACGGGCAGCGGGTAACGTCGGGAGATGAACAACCCGTTCCGCTATTCAACAGTCCACCCGAGGTGATCCGCCTCGCGGTGATGATGTATGTCCGCTTTCCGCTGTCGCTGCGGCAGGTCGAGGATCTCTTTTGCGAGCGAGGCATCGATATCTGCCACGAGACGGTGCGCTTTTGGTGAACCGCTTCGGTCCGCTCTTCGCCGCGGAGATTAGGAAGCGGCGCGTTCATCACCGATGCTACTCTCACTGGCGTTGGCACCTGGACGAGGTGTTTGTGAGGATCAATGGCGAGACCCGTTACCTTTGGAGGGCGGTGGATCACGAGGGCGAGGTGCTCGATGTGTTCGCCACGAAACGCCGGGATCGCAAGGCGGCGCTGGCGTTGCTGAAGCGTGCGATGAAGCGCTATGGCCGGCCACGATCGATCGTAACCGATCGTCTGCGATCATATCGCGCGGCGATGAAGGTTGTTGGCGTTTCAGATCGCCAGGAATGCAGGCGCTGGCACAACAATCGGGCCGAGAACTCACACCAGCCGTTCCGACGACGAGAAGGGGCGATGGTGCGCTTCCGAGACATCAAGACCCTGCAGAAATTTGCCGCCGTTCACGCCTCGATCCACAACCACTTCAATCTCGAACGTCATCTCAACCGTCGGCACATCTTCAAGCGGAACCGTTCAGCTGCTCTGGCCGAGTGGTACCAGTTCGCTGCGTAATGTGCTGAGCTGGACGCGCCCACGCGTCCTCCAGCTCATTAGTCTGACAATGCCATTGGCGTAGTTCCCAGGTTTTGGAGAAGAGGGTCCGAAGAGAGGACATTTGGCGCCCCAACCAACTGGTGTGGTTGCCAGCCGAGTCGGCAAATCCCTTTGAAACAACGTGTTTTTCTGGTCTCCAGGTCGGCGGGGAGAGCGGTTCGGGCGGCGTGACTGGCGGAGGGAACGAACCTGGGATCAAACCGCCGCTGTTTTTCTGCTTTGCTTTCAATGTGTTATCGATCGTGCGCCCTGCCTGTTGCGGGTGGCAAACAATCGCCATCCTATACGGCGCGTGTTTCCATCGCGAGGCGTTCTTCGCAGCAATTGCTGCAGCGAGAGTGACTAATTAGCTTATCCGCGTCGATGTGCCGGGGCGACCCAGGGGCGACCCGGTTGTCATCGTCATCCAGACTGAGGGATCAAGCTATCGGCTCCGCCAGCACCCACCTCGAAACCTCCACTCCCGAACGCTGATCGCCAGTAACCCTTTTGGGGTTCGACTGCAACTGTTATCATCCCCTCCGTCCCGTTGTGCATAGCGAAGTAGACTCGCCGCAAGAGCGCAAGATCGGCGGCAAGTTATCGCCTGCGCACGGGAGAGCGCCTCACTGGAGACGGATGGGAAAGATCGTGACGAGGACGAGCGATGTGCCAGGCAGACAATTTCTCCGTCGTGTTCTCCGTCGTGCGATCGTGGCCTGCGTAGTCGCGCATATGTTGGCAGCGTCCGGCGTTGCCGGCGCCAAAGAGGAGGAACTCGAGCCGAAGAGTGGCGTGCAGCCCAGCACGGACGAGGCCGTCGCGGTTGAGCAGCCGGGGGATTGGCTGCCGGGCAAGTTCAGTGCCGGCGTCGCGCTGACCTCAAACTACGTTTACCGCGGCATTACGCTGACGGACAACGATCCGGCAATCCAGGGTACCTTGGAGTACGAACTCCAGACCGGGCTTCTCGGCACCAGCGTCTATATCGGAACGTTCGGATCAAACACGAAATTGGCCGGCGACACGGACACGGCGCACATCGAGATCGACGCACTGTTCGGTATTCGCGGCGTCATCGGCGATACGGGGCTGAGCTGGGATCTCGGCGGCGCCTTTTACTCCTATGCAGGCACGCCGCGCCGTGACAACTTCGATTATTGGGAAATCCCGCTGCGCCTGAAGTACAAGCCGGTCGAGGTAGTCGAACTCCAGCTGTTCAATGCGTATAGCCCCGAATATCAGTTCAACACGGGTACCGCCAATTACACCAGCGGATTGGTGACGGTGGATGTTCCCAACGGGTATGTCGGGTGGCAGCTGTTCGGCGGCGTCGGCTACCAGTACGTCGATAAGTCGGCGAGCGGCACCGACTGGACGTTCGGCACGACGGTGACGATCAAGGGGGTCTATCTCACCGTCGCCTATACCGACACCAACTATCACGCTCGGGAGTGCGGCGGGAACAACCAGTGCGACGCCAAGGCGGTGTTTACCGTCGGCGCTGCGTTCTGACGCGAGGAGCCGCTTAAGGGTGCTGCGGCGCCGCACGGGGCAAATGCCGCGGGCCGCGCTTTATGCCTGGTGGACGCGGCAAACTGCGGGCGCGCCGTCCCGCCGTGCCCGCAGCATGCGAATGAATCTCACCGATTCGTGATCACCATCAAGTGATCCGCAGAAACCATCGCACAGCCAGCCGTCGGTCTGTTGACGGCCACCCGGAGACGCGTCAAGGGCATTCCGACGCTCGCCGCTGCCTCAGGGACGATGGTCGGCGCAGCCGGCGCGTTCGAGCTGGATGGTTGCGTGGCGCAGGTCGTACTGCTCGGCCAGAACGTCCTGGAGGCGATGCAGCACGATATCGTGGTCGGCACCTTCAGAGATGTTGGCATGCAGGGTTATCAGCGGCTTCTCGGGCGTCAACGACCACAGATGGACGTGATGAACGTCGAGCACCCCCTCGACGGATCGTGCCAACTCCACACGCAACATTGCGACATCCCGACCCGCAGGCGCGCCTTCCATCAGCACGTGCCACGATTTGGCGATCAGCGTCCAGGCGCTGCGGACGATAAGCAGCGCCACCAACACCGAAAGGAGGGGATCGATAGGGGTCCAGCCGGTCAACAGGATCACAATTGCCGCAATTATGGCGGCGAGCGAACCGAGCAGGTCGCCCAGAACGTGCAGCGCTGCACCGCGGACGTTTAGGTTCTCGCGGTCGCCGCTATGCAGGATGACGAACGACACGATATTGGCGGCGAGACCCAGCAGCGCAATCACGAGCATTGTGCCGCCGAGGACCTCGACCGGAGCGAAGAGGCGCCGAGCAGCCTCAATTCCGATCCAGACGGCGATCCCGATCAGCGTGGCGCCGTTGACGAGCGCGGCCAGCACCTGGAAGCGGTGCTGGCCGTAGGAGTGCTTCAGCGTCGAGGGCCGGCGGCTCACTTTGAAGGCGGACCAGGACAACCCGAGTGCGGCGGCGTCGGTCAGCATGTGACCGGCATCGGCGAGCAGCGCCAGCGAGCCGGAGATGATGCCGCCTGCGACCTCCGCCACCATGAAGCTCGCGGTTATGAGCAGGGCCCAGAATACGCTGCGTTCGCCGTCCGCAGTTGTTCCATCCCCGCTGCGGTGTCCGATGACGCCGGAGACGGCTGCGCCTGCGCGATGGTCGTCCCGATGCCCGTGTCCCATATAAATGTCTCCACTACACCCGCCTCGGAATTAGCTCGCAGAAGCGTTATGGTGGAAGGCATCGTGGTATACGACGTCGACCACCGTTCCGGTTGGCACCGGCTCCGGTAACCGGACGGTGAAGGTGCCGGTCGCGCTCCTGAACTTTAATCTTGTTCGCCAGAACATGCGGGGACTCTTTTCTGCGATCACCTGGCCATCAGGCGATATCACCGTGACGTGGACGTGCTTGCCGTAACGCGGGTAGAACGGCACGCCGGTACCGTAGACTTTGCCCCGGATCACGGTCTCGTCATCATCCGTGTCGAGGTAGACATCGACATACTTGACGGGTGAGCGCGGACCATCGTCGATCTTGACATCAACGGCGCCGGTGTCCGTGAGATTGGTGCGGCTCGATGCACAGGACGCTACCGTAAACCCAAGAATGCAAACAATCGCTGCGACTGACCTACGCATTCTATTCCTCTCCTGAACAGGAAGTGGTGTCGTTGGTTCGACATGAATTTGTCACGCGATGGCTTCGATGGCTGACAATTCTTTTCGGTACCGACTCGGGCAGCGCCAGCGAGGCGGAGATTATGCCGCCTGCGACGTCCGCGACCATGCTCGCGGTGATGAGCAGGGCCCAGAATACGCTGCGTTCGCCGTCCGCTGTCGTTCCCGCTGCGGGGTCCGATGACGCCGGAGACGGCTGCGCCTGCGCGATGGTCGTCCCGATGCCTGTGTCCCATACGTTCGTCTCGGCTGCGCCCGGCCCGAGTTAGCCCGCAGAAGCGTTACGATGGGGGGAATCGTGGTATACCACCTCTACCACCGTCCCGAA
>DAIQPV010000035.1:0-15286 GCA_036787145.1 Rhodospirillales bacterium | reverse complement strand
TGATGCAGCGCTCCGGGGCTCGCCGGCAGCCAGTCAGCCCCACACCGTCATTGCGAGCGGAGCGAAGCAATCCACTGGGGCCAGTTCAGGCCGCGAGTGTGGATCGCTGCGTCCGCTGGCGCGGCTTCGCGACGACGGAATTTCCGAGGCCTCCGGTCAACCTGGCCGGCCCGGACGCGATGGCGGATTCACGCTTTTCGAGATTCTGGTCGTCCTGCTGTTGCTGGCGATTCTCGCCGGATTTGCGGGACTGCGCATAGCCGGGTCGATGGAACGCTCGGCCCTGGACGCTGCGTCGACGGCGCTGGTCGCGGATTTGAGACGGGCGCGGAGCCTCGCCATCGTGCACAATGAGCCGGTTGCCGTGCGCGTCGATGTGGGCGTGCCCAGCTTCGGCATTCCCGGCGCTCGGACCTTTAAGGTTTCAGACCGGCTGAAAGTGACGCTGTTCACCGCCGTCAACGACCAGATGACGACGAACGTCGGGGAGATTCGCTTCTTCTCGGACGGCAGTTCGACCGGCGGCGAGGTGACTTTTGCGGGCGATGGTGCGCGCGAATATGTTCAGATTGATTGGTTCACCGGGCGCGTGGCGGTTTATCAGGAAGCAGTCCGCTAGCGGCCGCCGTCTGCCACGGCAGGGCGACGCGGGTTTCACGCTGCTCGAGGTGCTTGTCGCCTTCGCGATCCTTGCAATCATGCTGGTCCCGATCCTGCAGGTTTTCGGCGGTGGCCTGGGCGTCACCGGAACCGCCCGCGGTTATGCCGAAGGGGCCTTGCTTGCCCGCTCCAAGCTTGCCGAATTGACCGCCGGCAAGCTGATGGAGGGGGATTCCTCCGGAAGCTTCGAAGAGCGCGGATATCGCTGGCGGGCTTCCGTGACGACCGATGACAGCGATGTCACGCTGCCCGACAACAGCCTCGTCGGCATGCCCGAGCAGCGGGGGCGGAATGAGCGGCGCTCGCGAAGCGGCCCTGCAGCATCGGAAAGCCGGTCCGGCTTCGGCGAAGGCAAAGGCGCCACGGGCTCCAGTCAGCGCCGGCCGCTTTTCGGTCAGAGCCGGAGCGGATTTGGCCAGAGCGGCACCGGGTTCGGCCAGAGCGGGAGCGGTTTCGGGCAAAGTGGCAGCCTCTTCGGGCAAACCCGGAGTGGGTTCAATCAGGGCCGGAGCGGCGAGGCTTCGCGGCCGGCCTCGAGCCCGTCCGGGTTCGGTCGCACGGGATCATCGTCGCAACCCGGCCTCGGCGGCGGAGAGGAAGAGGACGGAGAGGAGACTCAGCTGATCCCCTACCGGGTTGCGGTCACCGTCGAATGGGGTGATAGCAATTCCGCCGGGGGGACCGTGACGCTGACAACGCTGCGCCTGGTCCAGCCGAACGCTTCGCCCGAGCCTGGGCCCGAGCCTGGGGCCGAGCCAGAGTCCGACGTCCGATGACCCGCCGACGCCAGGAAGCCGGCTTCACCCTGCTGGAAATCCTGGTGGCGATGACGGTTCTTGGCGTCCTGACCGGATTGCTGAGCACCGGTCTGAACTTCGGGACCCGCATCTGGGAGCGCGAGAAAGGTCAGCTGGACGTCGCCACCGAGCTTCAACTTGTCCAGGATGTGCTGCGTCGTCTGCTGACTCAAGCGCTGCCGCTCGCGCAGCCGCCTGAACGCGGCAAGTCGCAGGAACCGGTCTTCGTGGGCAAGGAAGATTCGGTCGAGTTCATGGGGCCACCGCCGGCGCAGCTCCTGGCGGGCGGCATCTACGCTTACCGCCTCGTCGCCCGCAACGAGGCCGACGGCGTGCGCCTGGTGCTCGACTGGCGCCTTCGGCCGCCGCAGGGCGGCACGGCACGGGTCCGGGTAACGAACGCCGAACTGGAAGGGCAAGAGCAGTTGTCGTCCGAGCACGAGGTGGTCCTGCTCAGGGGGTTGAGCAGTGCCGAGTTCTCGTTTTACGGAGCAAGCGAAGAGGGCACCTCGTCGAGCTGGCGCAACAACTGGCGGAGTTCGACGAAATCGCCGCAACTGGTCCGGCTCAGGGTCAGTTTTCGACCCGGCGACGCCCGGATCTGGCCCGAATTGCTGGTGGCGCCCCGCATCATGCTGGAAAGCAGCCAATGAAACCGTCGTGAGAAATCGCCACGAGACTTGTCGGCGGCGGGGGGAAGGTCTAGCGTGCGCCGCCGCCGATTTCGTAGCCCCTTGCGAATATTGCAAAGCGGCGAGCGCAGGCAAAGTCGATAACGCCTCGATGATGATGCGGATAGCCTGAAGTGGCCTATGCCTTTGCCAGAATGAGACGGACCACGGACGCCTTCTTCGTCTGGTGGATCGCTCAACTGAAGTCGATGCTGCCGGAGCGCCTCAGGCTTCTGCTGGCGCCCGACGTCGCCGAACTGTTGCTGGAGCTGACCGGTTCCCGCCTGCTGGTGCGGCGGCGGGACCGGACCGCCGTCACGCGGCTGGGGGTGGTCGACATCGATGATGCCGATCCGGAAGCGGCCAAGGCCGGCTTGCGCACCCTCCTGCAGGGTCAGCAGCTCGACCGGATGCGGGTCAGCCTGCTGCTTCCTGCAGATCGCGCGTTGCGCAAGGCTGTCGACCTGCCCGCCGCGGCGGAGGAGAACCTGCGGCAGGTCCTCGCCTTCGAAATGGACCGATTGACGCCGTTCAGCGCCGATGCCGTCCACTTCGACGTGCAGGTCGTGGACCGGGACGATGAGACCAAGCGCCTGCGGGCCGGGCTGACGGTGCTGCCCCGCGCCCTGGTGGACCCGAACGTCGCCACCTTGCGCCGGATCGGACTCAACCCGGTGGCTGTTGCCCTGCCCCGTGACAGCGACGATCTCGCCGCGATACCCTCGCGCGTGCCCCTGGCGACCGACGGCGCCGCCAGCCGCAGGAGGGTCGGCAGAGCGGCCACCGCTCTGTTCGTCCTCGCCGCCATCCTGCTGGCGACGAACGTCTGGCTCGCCTTTCAGCGGCAGCGCGATCTGATCGAACGACTCGATCGCGAGGTCGCCGCTGCGCGTAAAGACGCCGAAGAAGGCCGCCTCCTTCAGGAGCAGATCGAGCGACTGACCAGCGAAGGCAGTTTCATGATCGACAAGAAGCGGAGCCGACCCGCCGCCATCGAGGTGCTGGCGGAGCTGACGCGATCCCTTTCCGACGACAACTGGCTTTATCGGATGCGGTTTGTCGATCAGGAGCTGCAGATCTTCGGCTACTCTCCGAATGCTTCCGCCCTGATCGGCACCATCGAAAACTCGCCCCTGTTCAGCAACGCGCAATTCCGGGCGCCGCTGACCCGCGATCAGCGGGTCGAGGCCGAGCAGTTTCATATCGCCTTCCGCGTTGAGCGAGAGAAGCGCCCGTGAAGCCTCTCTCGCCCGCCGCGGGCCGGATCGTCGCGCTGGCGCTGCTCGCAGCAGCGATCGCCCTGCCCTATCGGCTGATCGTCGCGCCTCTGCAGGACGGCTATCAGGAGCTGACAGAGGAAGCGGCGTCGCGCCGGGATGTTCTCGACCGTTATCGGCGCCTGGCCGACAGCCGGGAGGACCTGCGTCGGCGCCTGGAGACGCTGCGCGACAATCCAGCGGCTCAGACCGGTTTCCTGACGGGCGAGAGCGAGACGCTGGTTGCCGCCGAGTTGCAGAACCTCGTCAGAAGCGTCGTCGAGCGGTCCGGCGGGCGGCTGGAGAGCACGCAGGTTTTGCCGCCGGTGACGGAAGGCGCATTCCGGCGCGTGACGCTGCGCGTCCGCATGTCCGCGAACATCGACGGCTTATCCCGCGTTCTGTATGATCTGGAATCGATGCTGCCTTACCTTTTTGTCGATGGCCTCGACGTCGTCTCGCGGGAGCGCCGCGGCGCGCGGCAGGATCCGCAGGCCGGTGCCAGCATCCTGAGCGTCAGCTACGACGTCTTCGGCTACATGCGAGCCGCTTGATATGGCCGCCCGCTTCGTTCCCTCCAGCCCCTGGACACGCGCGGCAGCCGCGGCATGTGTCGCTACGGCAGCCCTCCTCGCCTATCA
The DNA here is from genome assembly GCA_036787145.1 of Rhodospirillales bacterium. Lineage (GTDB taxonomy): Bacteria > Pseudomonadota > Alphaproteobacteria > Rhodospirillales > Defluviicoccaceae > Defluviicoccus. The sequence goes on along the minus strand of DAIQPV010000035.1, from coordinate 11,261 downwards.
GCTCTGGCGAAGTGATCCACCGATCGACGCAGCCCAGCAGCCGCCCCCGGTGGAACAGGCGCTGGAACAGCCGCCGGACCAGCCGGCAGAAACGGAAAGCGGCGACGAATCGCCGGTCGGTTTCGAACTCCCGCCGGCGGAAGAGTTCGCCGAAGTGACCGAGCGTCCTGTCTTCAGCCGGTCACGCCGCCCGGCACCGCCGGAGGAGGGGCAACCCGGCGATGCGACAACCTCCGCTGACGCAACAGCGGCCCGCATTGCCCTCAACGGCGTCCTGCTCACCGCCACGCGCAAAGTCGCGTTACTGCGCTTTGATGACGACCCGAAGGTGATGCACGTCTCCGAAGGTCAGGAAGCCGCCGGTTGGCTGATCAAGAAGATTTCCGCCGATCGCGTGGTTTTGCGTCGGGGGGAGCAGGAGAGCGAGATCTTGCTGGATTTCAAGAAGAGCCCGAACCAACAGGGCGCCGTCCCCATCCCGTTGTCTTCCCCCGATGCCGCCGAGCCGGCCGAAGTTTTCGAGGAAGGTGCCCCGCAGGACTAAGTTGGCAAGAAGCTGGAGGTTCAAAGGCACGACTTCGCAGTCTCGGTTGGCAAGGACTGGCATGGCTTCGGCCGAATGTGCTATAGCAGCCTAATCTCTGCCTTGTTCATCATCTAAGGGGCTTTGCCTGAGGTCAAGCAAGGTCGGCCGGAAGGTAAACCGCCCGCTCCATTGCAAACGCGAACAAAAAAGCGCCGCAAGGAATGTTTATGGCTCCAGGGGAAACGCCGATTCGATTGTCCAGGGTAATGGGGCGATTGTTGCTTTGCGGCGTCATCTTCGTGGCGCCCTCCTGTTCGCGGCCCTTTTTTGACCAGGCGGTAAAGCCGCCCCCAGCTACCACGGACACCGAGCCGGCGGCCGAGCCGAGCTCGGCGCCGTTGGCCAGCGCCGGCGAGGATATGCCGCCGGGTTCATCGTCCGCAGCTTCCTCCCGGTCCGTCGGAGGCGTCTACAGAGGAACCGACAGCTTCGTCCGCAGCACGCCCCCTTCCGGGCGTGGCGCGGTGCGCACGCCGCAGGGCGACGTCACGCTGAATTTCGTCGATGCCGACCTGAGGGAAGTCGTCAAAGCCATCCTCGGCGATACGCTGGGGGCGAATTTCGTGATGGACCCCCTGGTGCAGGGCACCGTGACGCTGCAGACCGCCGAGGCAATGCCGGGGACGGCTCTCGTCTCGGTGCTGGAGTCGATCCTGTCGGTCAACAACGCCACGCTGATCGAGTCCGGCGGGATCTATAAGATTGTCCCTTCGGATCAGGGCGTGCGCGGCTCCGGAAAAGTCCGCACCACGCTCGGCACGGCCGCGCAGGCGCCGGGTGCGCAGGTTCTGGTGGTCCCGCTGCGCCACATCTCGGCCACCGAGGTCGAGAAAATCCTGGCACCCTTCGCCCCGGCCGGTGGCGTGCTGCGTGTCGACCCCCGGCGCCAGATCGTCGTTCTGGGCGGCAGCCGAAGCGAGGTTTCGGCGATGCTCGATGTGATCGACACGTTCGATATCGACTGGCTCGCCGGAATGTCGTTCGGCTTGTTCCCGATCCGCTCGACCTCGTCAAAGACCATGGTCGACGAACTGGAAAAGGTTTTCGGCGATCAGACCGAAGGGCCGCTTGCCGGGGTTGTGCGGTTCGTTCCGGTCGAGCGCCTGAACGCGGTCCTGGTGATCTCGCCCCGGTCGCTCTATGTCGATCGGGCACGGACATGGATCGAGCGCCTGGACGTGGGCGAGGATGAATCGCCACGCATCTACGTCTACTACTGCGAGAACAGCCGCGCCGAGGATCTCGCCGGTGTAATCAGCCAGGTGTTCGGCCAGCAACAGACGGGGGGACAACGGCCTGCCGCTCAGCTGGCTCCCGGCCTGTCGCCCGTCACGTTGGAAGCCCAGGCCGGCGCTGACGCGGCGGGGGGAACGCCGACACCGCTGGGCGCAACGCCGCCCGGTTCCTCAGGGGCGAATGTCAGGGCCTCGCAGCGCCCCGGCGGCGACTCCGGCGTCGCGGTGGGCGGCGGCAGCGACAGCATCCGGATCATCGCCGACAAGGTCAAGAACGCGCTGGTCATCATGGCGAAGCCGAGCGACTACCGCACGGTGGAATCGGCGCTGCGGCGCCTCGATATCGTGCCCCTGCAGGTGCTGATCGAGGCGACGATCCTGGAGGTCACCCTCAACGACGCGCTGCGCTACGGCGTCGAGTGGTTCTTCAAGTTCGATTCGCAGAAGCTTGCCCTCAACAACGCCGCCGCGGCACGGGTGAGCACGTTCACCAATGCCGCGGCCAATGCCATCTTCCCCGGCTTTTCGTACATTCTGTCGCCCACCGACAGCGTCAAGGTGGTGGTCAATGCGCTGGACTCGGTGAGCGATGTGAATGTCGTTTCGTCGCCGCAAATCTTCGTGCTCGACAACCAGACGGCCACCCTGACGGTGGGCGACCAGGTGCCGATCAGCACGCGACAGCTGTCGTCGCCGATCTCCAGCACCACGGCCGACGCTTTTGCGACGAGCAACAGCATCGAGTACCGGGATACCGGCGTCATTCTCAACGTCACGCCCCGGGTGAACGCGGGCGGCCTGGTGACCATGGAGATTTCCCAGGAAGTGAGTGACGTGCGGCCCGTGGACACCTCGTCCGCGACGACGACGGAAGCGCAGCAGTCCTCGCCCACGATCAGTCAGCGCAAGGTCGAGACGACGGTTGCGGTGCAGGGCGGCGAGACCGTGGCGCTGGGCGGCCTGATCACCGACAGCCGCACCAACGGGAGCGTCGGCCTGCCCTATCTGTCGCGCCTCCCCGTGATCGGCTGGCTGTTCGGTACCAAGAGCGACAGTGCCGGGCGCACCGAGCTGCTCGTGCTGATCACGCCGAAAGTGGTCGGCAGCATGGATCAGGCCCGGCAGGTGACACAGGAGCTGCGCACCCGTCTGCGAACCATCGCGCCGCTGGAGGAAAGGATTCGCTAGGGATGGCGGCCGGCGCCGGCCGGGAGCGCGGCTTCGCGCTGCTAATGGTCCTGTGGACGCTGCTGCTGCTGGCGTTTATCGCCACCGTGTTCAACGACAACGCCCGCACCGAGGTGCTGCTCGCCCGCAATCTCGTCGCCAACGCGCGCGCCGAGGCGCTTGCCGATGGCGGCGTCTACCGGGCCGCTCTCGGACTGACCCGCTCGCCGCGCGAGGGCGGGTTTCGCGGTGACGGACAGGTATACGTCTGGCATCCGTCGTCCGCAGAGGCCGGACTGCCGGAAAGTGGCGAAGCGCCCGAAGAGCAGGTCCGGTTCACCATCCGGGATGAGGGCGGCAAGGTGAACCTGAACCAGGCGACCGCCCCCCTGCTGCGCGAATTGCTGATCGCTGTCGGCGTGGAACCGGAAAAGAGCGCGGAGCTTGCCGATGCCATCGTCGATTTTCGCGACGAGGACAACGAAAAGGAGCGCCAGGGCGCTGAAGCCCGAGACTACAAGCGGGCCCGCTTGCCATGGGGCCCGAAGAACGATGCGTTCGTCCTGGTCGATGAGCTAGCCTATGTTCTGGGCATGACGCCCGATATCTATCGCCGGGTAGCACCGCTGCTGACCATTTGGGGGCAAGGCGACTTACCGCACCCATCTACCGCGCCGCCGGAGGTGGTGACGGCAGTGAGGGCGATGTTGAAGGCAAAAGGGCGATCGACGGCCGGCAGGGGCCTGGGCACGGGCGTCGAAGAGGGCGCGGAAAGCGCCTTCGGCGCTGCCGGCAGCGCCTTCGGATCGATCGAGAGGGGCGCAAGCACGTTCGGCGAGAGTTCGCCCCGCAGCGGGGCCGTGTCGGGGATCGGCGGCTCTCTCGCCGGAGGCTCGGAGGGGTTGACCGAGGAAGACGAGGCCAACCTTGATCAGCAGGACCGCTCCGGCGGGACAGTCTTCTCGGTGCACGCAGAAGGGCGCACCGCTGACGGCACGGTTTTCGCCCGCGATGCCGTCATCGACCTCACCGGCACTGAAGACGGGCCCCTGGCGGTCCGATCGTGGAAGCAGGGAGAGCGCATCCTCTTCCCGGCGGGCGGCGGTATCGGCGGCTGACCGGCATCCAAGCCGCGAGGATCGCGGCGGCTCAGGCGGCGGCTCAGGCGGCGGTTCAGGCGGCGGCTTCCGGTCGGAACTCCTCGTCGGCCGCGAGCAGCGGCGTGATCCCGGAGCTCCAGCGTTCAAGCGCCTTGACGATGCGTGCGGCGGCCTGACCATCGCCGAAGGGATTGTCCACGGAGATCATCCGGCGATAGGCCGCGTCGTCCTGCAGCAGCCGGGCTGCCTCGGCGACGATGGTCTCCCGGCTGTTGCCGACCACTTTCGACAGCCCGGCCTGGAAAGCTTCGGGGCGCTCGGTGAGCTTTCGCAGCACCAGCAGCGGCTTGCCTAAAGTCGGCGCCTCTTCCTGGACGCCGCCGGAGTCGGTCAGGATCAGATGGGCGCGGCGCATGAGGTTGATGAAGGTGAAGTAGTCCAGCGGCTCGGTCAGGTGGATGCGCCCGGCGCCGCCCAGCTCTTCCATCACCGTCCCGCGGACGTTGGGATTGAGGTGGACCGGGTAGACCACGCGAAGGTCGGCAAAGCGCTCGACCAGATCGCGCAGGGCCCGGCAGGTATTCTCCAGATCCTGCCCCCAGGACTCGCGACGATGGGAGGTGACCACCAGCAGCCGGCCGTCGAGCGGCACCCCCGCCAGCGGTGTCGCGCTCACGTCGAACGGCTCGCGCAGCAACTGATGAAGGGCATCGACGACCGTATTGCCGGTGACGACGATCCGCGCCGGATCGACCCCTTCCAGACGCAGCGCAGCGGCGGCCAGCGGCGTCGGCGCCAGGTGCAGGGCGGTCAGGACCGAGGTGAGCCTGCGGTTCATCTCCTCCGGAAATGGGTTGCGCAGGTCATGGCTGCGCAGCCCCGCCTCCACGTGCGCCAGCGGAATGCCAAGGTGAAAGGCGGCGAGCGCCGTCGCCAGGACCGTGGTGGTGTCCCCCTGCACGAGCAGAAGGTCGGGCCTGAGCTCGCGCAAGGCCTCGTCCATGGTCCCCAGAACGCGCGCGGCCAGCCCCGAAAGGGACTGGTCGGGCCTCATCAGGTCGAGGTCAACGTCCGGGCGGATGTGAAAGATCGCGAAGACCTGGTCCAGCATCTGCCGGTGCTGGGCGGTGGCCACGACAATCGTCTCGAAGCGGTCGGGCCGGTTGCGCAGCCCCTGGACGACGGGAGCCATCTTGATGGCTTCCGGGCGCGTCCCCATCACCACGGCGATCCGCTTGCGCCCCGTCGGCTGGCTTTGTGTAGAAGCGTCGGTCACGGGCTCCTCGATCGCGCCGGTGGCGCGGCGGCTGGTTGATGGCGCCTGAGCTGGAACTGCCCAGGCCGAACGGACGGAGGGACACCTTTGGCGCCTGGACGACAGCGCCATCCGGCGGCCGGAGAGTACACAGCCGCTTGCCGCTTTCCTATGCCGTTTTGGCAAGGACGGGGACAGACACCCTCAATCCGGGGAGCGGATTGCCCCGCGCGTGGTATGGCGACGCTTGTAGGCCGCTTGCCCCTTGATTATAAGCAAAGAAAAAAGGGTTCATCAGGGTCGGGGTGGGGCCGAGCAGTCCGGCAGGAGCCAGGTGCGATCGCACCCGGCAGACGCCCTCCGGCGGAGTGGCGGTCTGCAGGGCGAAGGCAGGCGCATCCGCTCCTGGCGTCGTTGGTTGGTGGCAGGCTGTGGCGCCGTCGAGCGGGTGCGGAAGGCGCAGAACTGCGCTCAACGGGAGAGGATATCCGCTGCATGCTCATCAAGGAGAGCTCGGCAAAGCCACAGCGCCGGCCGGCGCCCGAAGTCGGCCCAGACAGCGAGCCGGCCGGTCTCGACTGGCTGCTGAGGACGCTCTGGCGGCGCAAGCTTGCGATCATCGCCGCGACGATGCTGCTGACCCTGCTCGCGGCGCTGATCGTTGCGCGGATACCGCCGGTTTATGAAGCCACGGCCGAGGTGCTGATCGATCCGCGCAACGTCGGCAGTTCCGGCTCGCAGCCGGCCGGCGGCGCCGTCGCCGACGACCAGATGCTGCAGAGCCAGGTGCGCGTCCTGCAGTCCCGTAATCTGGCCTACAAGGTCATCGAGGCCCTGGAACTCTACCGGGACCCGGAATTCAATGTCGCGCTGCGCCAGCCCGGCCCGGTTGACCGGGCGGTGGACTGGGTTTGGTCCAGGCTGGCGGAGGGGGGCATCGTCTCGGCGGTACCCGTCGCCGAGGACGAAACGTTTGCGCCCGAGAGTGAGACCGCGCGGGTGGTCGACCGTTTCCTCGATGCGCTCGATGTCAATCTCCTGACGGATTCCCGGGTGCTCGCCATCACGTTTGCCTCACGCAGCCCCGAACGGGCGGCACAGGGGGCCAACAAGACTGCCGAGACCTACATCCTCGATCAGCTCGACGCCAAGTACGAGGCGACGCAGCGGGCGACGCAATGGCTGACCGACAAGATCGCCGATCTGCGCCGCAACGTTGCCGCCGCGGAACAGGCCGTCCAGAAGTTCCGCAGCCAGTCCGGCCTGCTGCAGGGACCGGGCGGCACCATGGTGACGCAGCAGATCTCGGATCTGAACGCACAGCTCATCGTCGTGCGGACGGCGCGGGCGGAAGCGGAGCAGCGGCTTGCCCGCGTTCGCCAGGCGGCCCAGTCGGTCGGCGGCGCGGACTCCATCCGCTCTCCCACCCTGCAGGCGCTGCTGGACGAGGAAACCGCGCTCAAGCGGCGGATCTCCGAGCTGTCCAAGGACTACGGCGACCGTCATCCGCAGATGGTCGCGGCGCGCGCCGACCTCGCCGACGTCCGGGAAAAGCTGAAACGAGAAATCGAAAAGTCGCAAAGCGCGCTGGAGACCGAGGTGGCCGCCGCTCGGGGGCGCGAAACCGCCCTCAACCGCAGCCTGGATCAGCTCCGCGGCAAGGCCGGGCAGTCCGCCGGCGCAGAGGTCCAGCTGCGCACCCTGGAGCGGGAGGCTGACACCCAGCGCTCGATGCTGGAGGCCTTTCTCGGCCGCTTCGAGCAGGCGACCGCACAGCTTGACGCGTCGATCAATGAAACGGATGCCCGTGTCATTTCCGGCGCCGATGTTCCGAGCGTGGCGAGCTTTCCTCCCGCAAAGCGGATCCTCCTGGTCACCTTCGTGATCTCGGCGCTGCTGTCGGCGCTGGTAGCGCTGCTGTTCGAACGGCTGGATCGGGGCTATCGCTCCGGCGAGCAGATCGAAAAGGCGACCGGCCTGCGGGCGCTCGGTCTGGTTCCGACGGTGAGCGGATCGCATCGAAACAACCCGGCCGCCTACCTGTTGCGTCATCCCTCGTCGATGTTCGGCGAGTCGATCCGCTCGCTCTACACCAGCATTCTGCTGTCTCCCGACGCGGCGCCGCCGCGCAAACTGCTGGTCACGTCCTCGCAGCCGAAGGAAGGCAAGACGACGATTTCCGTCTGTCTGGGGCGGATGCGGGCCCTGTCCGGCCACAAGACGGTGATCATCGAAGCCGATCTGCGGCGACCTTCGGTCCACCGCGTGCTCGACGTTCCGCGCCGGCCGGGTTTCACCGAGGTGGTGCTGGGCGAAGCCAGCCTGGATGACGTGCTGGTGGAGGACAAGGACTCCGGCGCCTTCATCCTGCCCGCCGGCAAGCTGGCGCCCGATCCCACCGAGATCCTCGCCTCTCCGCGCGTGGGCGAGATGCTGGACGCGCTGGCCCGACGGTTCGAACTGGTGGTGATCGACTCGCCGCCGCTGGTCGCGGTGGCGGATTCGCGGCTGCTGGCGCCGCAGGTGGATGCCGCGATCCTTGTCGTCCGTTGGGCAGTGACGCCCCGGCAAGTGGTCGCGCTGGCGGCGAAGCAGCTTGCCGAGGCCCGCGCCAACATCACCGGCGTCGTTCTCTCGCAGGTCGACTCGCGCAAGCACGCCCGCTACGGCTTCGCCGATTCCGCCTACTACTACGGGCCGGTCAAACGCTACTACAGCTCATAGGCGCGCGGCGGCGGAACGGCGAAAAGCCCGGAGCGCCTGCTGAAGACGCCGCGGCGAATTGCCCCGGCAGCGGCAATCAGGGTCTCGGCCGGAACCGATCCGCCTGCCGAGCTTGAAAGCGGCCCGATCCCGCGCAAAGTCATGCAGGAAAGCCCCGGCGGGATCGGCTCCGTGGCCTGGAGCGCAGACCGGATTTTCTGCGTGAGGGCCCGCCGCGGCAGCCCGCAAGAGCCATCGATGGGTGCGCGCCAGCCTTGAGACGGCGCCGAAGACCTATGTGGCCAATAGAGCGGAAGCGCCCTTGCCCGACACACGATTAACGCACCCCGCACACCGATCCCGAAGTGAGGAGACGGTCGTCACCGGATCGTCGCCGGCGGACCGGCCAGCTTCGGCGATTGCGGTGACGCATCTCGTCAGGCGGTTCGGGACCGTCGCCGCCGTGGACGATGTCACGTTCGACGTCTCCTATGGATCGACAACGGCGCTGCTGGGCGGCAACGGCGCCGGCAAGACGACGACGATTTCGATCCTTCTGGGACTGCTGAAGCCGACCTCGGGGTCCGTCTCGGTGCTGGGCGCCGATTTGCTCCGCGACCGCTACCGGGTGCTGGGCGCGATGAACTTCTCGTCCCCGTATGTCGATCTGCCGCGCCGGCTGACGGTCCTGGAAAACCTGCTCGTCTATGGTCGCCTTTACAGTGTCCGCGACGTCCGCGAACGCATAGCCGAACTTGCCCGGGATCTCGACCTGCAGGCCTTCCTGCACCGGCCGACCGGCAGCCTGTCCGCCGGGCAGCGGACGCGGGCGGCACTGGCGAAGGCGCTGCTCAACCGGCCGAGGCTGCTCCTGCTCGATGAGCCGACGGCCTCTCTCGATCCGGATACCGGCGACTGGGTGCGCGCCTATCTGGAGCGGTGGCGCCGGGAGAGTGATGCCACCATTCTGCTGGCATCGCACAACATGGCCGAGGTCGAGCGGCTGTGCGATCGGGTGCTGATGATGCGGGATGGCCGCATCGCCGACCGCGGCTCGCCGGCCGAACTGCTCGACCGCTACGGCCGGGGGACGCTCGAAGAAGTGTTCCTCGACGTTGCCCGCAACCGGCAACCGACGGTTCTGGCCGCGGAAGTGAGCGGAGAGTGAGCCCGCAGCGCGCCGATGCGGCGAGCGGCCGCCCGTTCTGCTGGCAGCGGGTGTCGGGCGTGATGCTGCGCCATCTTTACGTGCTGCGCCGCTCGTGGCCGCGGCTGCTCGAACTGGCCTACTGGCCGACGGTGCAGATGATCCTGTGGGGCTTCGTCACCCTGTTCTTCGTCCAGCACAGCTCCTGGGTGGCGCAGGCGGCGGGTGTCCTGATCAGTGCCGTGCTGCTGTGGGACATCCTGTTTCGCGCCAATCTCGGCGTCTCGATCACCTTCATGGAGGAGATGTGGGCGCGCAACCTCGCGCAGATGTTTGCAAGTCCACTGCGACCCCACGAGCTGGTGATCGCGCTGATGCTGATGAGCCTGATCCGCACGGTCATCAGCGTCACCCCGGCGATGCTGCTGTCGCAGCCCCTGTTTGGCGTTTCCGTATTCGCGCTCGGGCTTCCGGCGGCAGCCTTCTTTGCCAACTTGCTGATGTTCGGCTGGGCGATCGGGCTGGTTGTCTCGGCGCTGGTCCTGCGCTTCGGCCTGGGCGCGGAGAGTCTGGCCTGGGTTGCGATCTTCGCCATCGCTCCCCTCAGCGGCGTCTACTATCCCATCGCGACGCTGCCTGCGTGGCTGCAACCGGTCGCCTGGGCGCTGCCGTCGTCGTGGGTGTTCGAGGGCATGCGCGCAGTCCTGTTTACCGGCCACTTCCGGCTTGACATGCTGGCGATGGCCGCCGGCCTGAACCTGCTCCACATCCTGGGAGCCACCGGGTTCTTTCTGTGGACGTGCGAGGTCGCCCGCAGCCGCGGCCTGCTTGTCCAGCAGGGCGAGTGATAACCGCCGGCCTGAGCCGCCGGGGCCCTGCCGCGGCAAGACTAACCGCTGGCGGCTTTGATGACCTCGATCTGTTCGGGGATCAGGACCTCGATCATCGGCCCATTCAGCCGCTGTAACAAGCCGCGCACGCGAACCACCCGGCCTTCCAGCGAGAACGGTGCCGCGCCCGCGCGCTCGAATTCGGGGAGCGCCTGCTTGCCGATCGTCACGGTGAAGTCGCTGCGCCAGTCGGCCCCGAAGTTGAGGTACCACCAGTCGCCCCGGCGCTCCGCCTTCAGCACCCGGCCTTGCACAATCTGCAGGCCCGGCGGCGCCCGACCCACGTCGTCGCTGCTGTGCACGCGGTTTGGCGGCAGTCGCCACAGGCCGCGCCGGGCGGCTCGAGCCTCTTCCTCGATCAACAGCATTTCGGCGATGTATCGGCGGCCCTGCGGTTCCGGCCTTACCCGCGCCAGTCCCCGGGCGAGCAGGCTCCCCTGCAGCCACACGCCTTCGTCGGTATGGACCTGCGCCGGCAGTCGCCCATAGCGGTCGGCCCCACCGCCTTGCTCCACCTCGAGGCAGATGAGCCGGTCGCCTGTCAGGCCCGCGACCATCCGGCGGGCCGCCGCTGCCGCCGGATCGCTCTTGGCTCTTGCGACAGATTGCCCGCCGGCCTCAGGCTTGGCCGGCCTTCCTGCCCACGCTGGGGACAGGAATGCTGCGCCCGCCACGGTGATGCCGGCGAGTCGGACGAGCGAGGTCCCTTCGACGGGAGCAGCGAGCACGAGCGTCTCGGCATCGGCGATCGCCGAGACCTTCTGGGGGGAGGGACACGATGCGCCGGCCGCCTCCGCCGTCCCCGGTGCAGCGAGCCAGGGGACGGCCAGCGCCAGCAGCGCCACACGAGCGGCAGCCGCCGGGCCGATGCGGGCGGAGCGACGCGCGTCAATCGGAGGGTGACCATGGTATTGTGTGCAGACGTAGCGCCAAAGAACACGGCGTCGCGCGGAATGACTGTTCGGAATCCACCTCATAAATCCATATTATCACAAACGACACAACGCCGCCGAGACGCCGCGCCCCATGGATGTTCGCCACTACCGAACCGACCTCTTTCCTGAAATAGAGCCTTACGCCACCGGCCGGTTGCCGCTGGGCGGCTCTCACGTGATGTATTGGGAACAGTCCGGCAACCCGCGCGGTACGCCTGTCCTGTTCCTGCACGGAGGGCCCGG